>DAUV01000072.1 GCA_002505325.1 Euryarchaeota archaeon UBA623
GTCATCAAAGGATGGGTCTGCATGGATGCGGCTGTAGGAGAGAGTAGTAGGCAGCGTACTGCGAGGCTATTGAAAGAGAGAATCAGAGAGAATCTGAGCCAGACCTGCACAGATAGAATGGACAAGATGAGTGAAGAGTTCGCGGCTCTATTTTCCGATCCGGTCGAGCGCATCACCGGACTGCTCTCAGAACGGGTACAGGCAGAGATGCCAATGACAGCTGCGGTTAGGGATGACTGGCCGCCGTGTTTCGAGTCGGCAGTCTCCGAATTAAACCAAGGAGTTAACGTAAATCATGTCGGAAGGGTGTTTCTAGCTGCCTTTTCGAAGTCAATTGGGATGTCGCGGGAACAGACTTGCTCGTTCTTTGCAAACGCGCCTGACTACAGTGCCGAAACCACCTCATACCAAGTGAATCATGTCTACGAGCGCGACTACACACCGCACGGTTGCGCCGCCTTGAAGACCTCGGCGAGATGCCCGGTGCAACCTGGTGACGATAGGCTCTGTGATCAGGAATGGATGAGCCATCCACTAAAGTACATCAGAGCCAAGCAGCGCAGCCGCTACCGTGAGGGCCCGCAGGCCACGGAAGAGCCTGAAGTCGTTGAGGAAGAGGTCGAGTCTGCCAATTCTTGATATGGGCCAGCATTACATCGCAGTCCATACCGGATGAGTAGGCATGGTGAGGACTCTCGTATTGACTGTCGACCGAGACAATGACCTTGGAGTAAAGGCTGGTATCAGAGGTCCCGTCATAGGTCGCAAGGCGACTCTGACGGCCGCCCTGCGTCTGGGCATAGCCGATCCTGAAGAGTCTGACACCAACGCCATCCTTGGTGCTCTGCATCACCACGACAGATTAGTTGAGAACGCTCAGGGCAATGATGAGATAGAAATCGCCCTACTTACAGGCGATGTTCGGGTCGGTCCACGCAGTGACCGGGCTGTTGCAATGCAACTGGATGAGGTCATCCAAGAGTTCCAACCAGACTCCGCTGTTCTAATCACTGATGGGGCGGATGATGAGGCTTCTCTCCCCATCATCACCTCAAGGGTTCGCGTTGATCACGTTGAGAAGGTAATTGTGAGACAGTCCAAGGGTATCGAGAGTACCTACTACTACATTGCTAAGGCCATCGATGATCCACGCTGGCGAGCTAAACTGCTGGTTCCCGTCGCCATCTTCCTGATGATTATTGGGCTCGGTCTCATCATTCCAGGAGGTGGTGCTCTCATCGGCGCGATGCCTCTGTTCATCGGCATCTGGTTGTTTGCCAAAGGGCTCGGCTGGGAACAGCAGTTGGAGCGATTGATGATAGATATGCGAGAGAGCGCCACCGGAGGGATATGGTCATCCCTTCTCTGGGGTCTCTCGATTGTCTCGGTGCTGCTATCGATCCTTACCGCATACCAGGTGTTCTCAGCCACAAACATCGAAATCGATGGCTACGTAGCCTGGCTGGGCAGTGAATTCAATGTCAACGCGGTGAACAGAGACATAGCCGTCTGGGCCATTGCCATCAATGAGGCCCTCACTTGGATTGTCGTCTCCGCCTTCTCTTTCGCACTCTCTCTGGGAGTGTTGAGGTGGAAGGAGGGGAGTTTTACTGGTCGCAGCGTACTACTACTGGGCCTAGGGGGTGTGGTGTACGCCTTCGCCAAAGCCGCACTGGTGGTCGTACTCATAGAGATGGGAGGGTCTGACTTCAGCCTCGACTACCAGAGTGTCTCAGACACTTGGGGAATGCCGGTATTCGCAATCATCGGATACTACCTCTTGAGGACGGCTGTGCAATCGGTGACTGAGGACGAGGGTGTCACTGGAGAAAATCGGTTCTGGGGAGTTTAATCAGTCCTCAAAGGTCGAATCCATCATACACGCGGGACATGTGACCCTGATTGGGCGTTTCTCTGGAATTCCGAGCGCGGCCTTGCAGTGCGGACATGCGATGGCTTGGGTCGCCTTGTCCTGACGGGCCTTTCCTGCCACACTGGGGTCATATCGAAATCGGTATCTGTGGGAGTCGTCTACAAACTCCGGGCCTCCCTCCTTCTGCTTCTTCGGTCTTTTGAAAATCGATTCTTTATGTGGCGCTTCAGCGGGAAGCGTGGAGACTGGTTGATCTTGATTGAAGCCACCACTCTGGAAATTCTCAATCTCGGCCTCAATCTGCTCTACGGTCATGCCGAGCTCTCTAGATGCCTTGTCTATGGCTAGCTTCCGCTCGTAGTCCGAAAGGCCGATGAAATGCTGCAGTATGACCGCTGGAATCCGAGTCATCAATCTCCCCATCTGCCGGAGAGGAATAGACCCTTTGAATGCCGCCTACTTACGTTCGCAGAGCAGTATGCCTAAGAGCATCCGATTGCGATTTCATGGCGATGTTTCCGGAATGCATCGAATGCCGGGGTACTCGAGGTATGTGTGGCATCTCCCCTTGCCCCCTGCTCGCTGACATTAGGGGAAGGCTCCCTGTGATGCAATCGGGCCCGGTCAGTGAGCTGGTCGGGCCGAGCCCGCCATCACTGTTCGTAGGCAAGTACGGCTACCCTGATGTAAGGGCAGGTCCTAGCGCGGTTTGGATTCCAGAAGACTCCGAAGCCGCGTCTCTGACCAGCGGCGACCCTGCCGATCTGTTCGGAAGGCCTCTAGAGGAGGTTGCGGCCCGACACGCCAATCTCGTCACTGGTGGCAGTGTAATGCCCGTCGATAGCACCACTTCGCCTGGTGCGATGCTGGAAACCACGCAGGAGATTGCTATGGCTGAGAAGAGCGTGGATGTGGAACTTGACTTCGCTAGACCAATCATGGTAGGAAGGAATCCTACCTTCGATAGCATGAGTACTCCCCTTGGTCCCTCCGGCGAGGTGCTGCGAGCCGAAGTTGTCGGTCATGCCAGCATCCCGAGGAAGGTCGACTCGGTAACCAACGAAGATGATCTACTGGCTGTCGATGCGATGGGCGAACTGACTGAGGCCTCAATTGGAGAAGCTCAAATCTCCCGCCTACTCTCCTCTGGACTTCTCGGCCGGGAAGGTAGTAGGAAGTTGGTCCCCACACGATGGGGCATCACGGCTACCGACGACATGCTCAGTAAACGACTTTGGGATCGGGTCAGGGACCATCCTTCGCTCGACAAAGTACTGGTCTACGAGGCCACTTACCTCGACAACGTGTTCCACATCATCCTCACACCTGGTCTGTGGGCATTCAACATGCTAGAGGCCTGGACCCGGGGCAGTGTCTGGACTGGCACGGGGAAGGTGCTGGGGGATTGGGAGGATCTCGAGCCGCGCAAGGAATACGCGCACCAGATAACTGGAGCATATTACTCGGCTAGGCTGGGTGTGCTCGAGCACATGGATTCAATGCGGAGATCGGGGGCCTGCCTCATCTGGCGAGACATTGGTCCCGAATACTGGGCGCCAGTAGGAGTCTGGCTGATTAGAGAGACCGTTCGCGAGGCGATGAAGCGGGCTCCGAGGCAGTTTGACTCACTCAAACACGCCATCGACTATGTCGCTCCTAGGGTATCGGCCCCTGACGACTTGCGTAACAGTTGGTTCGTCAAAAGGGGACGGCAGATGCGATTGGACTCATTCGCCTGATTACCGTGACTTCTTCAGGAATCCGCCTACAATCTCGCTCTCAGCCTTAACCAACTGCTCTGCCACTGTTGACTTGGATAGACCCAGTTTTGAGGCCAGTCCCCTGATTGAGATTTTCTTCGGGACCTCATACCAACCATGTCGGTGAGCGATTTTGATAATCCTATGCTGCTGTAGGGTAGGGCCTTTCTGGACTAGTCCCTCAGAGGGCTTCGCCGTTGTGATTCTCTCTACTGGTATTGCCTCCCTGATTGCGTTCAGGAATGATACCATCGAAGCCTGTCTACCTGCTACTTGAACGACTAGACCACTGGAGGTGAAGTTGGTGCCAGCCAATAGAGTCAAATCTCTGGAACAGAAGAATTTTCCAATCGTGTCCGAATCGAAGTCTAGTACGACGAGATGATGGGTTAGGTAGTCCGAAGTCCACTCTTCGAGAATCTCGACGACCGTTATACCACCTATGCGGAATCCTGGTTCTGGACACCCCCCGTCCACGGTTATGCACTCACACATCACACGTATCCTACCGTCGATTTGGTCAAGAGTTCCGCGGTAATCCCAACTCACAGCCCGTAGGGCTGCTTGCGCCCTCATATCGTGCTCGATTGAAGGAATGGCGCACTCGACTCTGACTGCCCTCACTTCACGCCCCTCCGCTAGTGAGTAACTCGATGAGGTTATGAAAATACTTCACAGGTGCTCATTGGTAGTCAGTTTCTCCTTCGGCGTACCCTTTCCTCGTTTTCCACGATTGCCTGGGCGACCTCGGGAGAGTAGCCTAGGTCCGATAGGTCCCTGACCTGCTTCTCTACTGCAGGAGGGTCAAGAGGGGTCTCAGATTGCATTGCATCGTCGACAGCCCATGTCTGGTCTGCGAACCCGGGCCTGCCTCGTCCACGCTGTGCCGTCAGAACCATTCCTGCGATCATAAGAACCGTTGCGCTGCCGATGATCAGCATCATGAAGGCGTTACTGCGCAGAGTGTGCAATATCTTGCCAGAAACGTAATCGTCTTCGAGTGAATCCATGCACCCGTCGCCATCGATATCACTGTCCGAAGAAGAATCCCAATTAATCAATCCCAATGGGCAGCTGTCGCTAGTGTCAGGAACTCCATCGCCATCGTCGTCCCAGTCCTCGGTCTCATCGTCGCATCCGTCTCTGTCGTAGTCAGAGTTGAGTGAAATACTAGTTGGACATTGATCCTCGGCGTCAAGAACGCCGTCACCGTCGTCATCGAAGTCTACTGAATCCTCGCAGCCGTCAGAGTCGTAGTCGGATGCGAGAGTCGAGACCCAATCCGAGGCAGGGTCGTCCTCGCAGTTGTCGAAGGCCGACTCGATGCCATCATTATCGAGATCGTTGTCCTCGGTATTGTCGTCACAACCGTCACCGTCGGCATCGATGTGTGATTGAGGTGATGTCGAGCTGCGGATGCAGTCGTCGGACCAATCAGATAGTCCGTCACCGTCGTCGTCATTGTCCTCGAAATCGTCGTGGCAGCCGTCCGAGTCCCAATCATTGAGCGGTGTGGATATCCATCCCAACATACCGCGTGGACATTGGTCAGTCTCATCGAGCACGCCATCGTTGTCGATATCCATGTCCTCTGCAACGTCGTGACAGCCGTCTGAGTCGTAGTCACTGGCTGGCTCAGAGAACCACACCGTCATACCGACCGGGCACAGGTCGTCGACGTCGAGAATCTGGTCATTGTCATCATCATCATCCTCCTGGAGGTCATGACAACCGTCGGAGTCATGGTCAAACAGGGCGTTGGTCCACCACACCACACCTTCGGGGCAACTGTCCTCCGTGTCTGGATATGGGTCATTGTCGTCGTTGTCGTCCTCATCGGCGTCACGGCAGCCATCACCATCGTGATCTTCAGCGAAG
>DAUV01000097.1:0-2064 GCA_002505325.1 Euryarchaeota archaeon UBA623
AGGGGTACGATGGAACTGATGGAGACTCCTACTGAATCTATTGGACTGTCCAGGGGCGGATACAACCTCTCTGGGGTATCTTTCACTGCTGGAGATCTAGCTAATGCGATATCAGAGAGAGTGGATGGCTTCACCTGTGAGTTCAAGCCCGATGAACGCCAACAGTACGCCGACTCTTGGCCCGATGATGTTGACGATTCGGCGGCTCGCGAGGATTGGGGCTGGAAAGCTGAATATGACTTTGGCCGGATGGTCAATGAAATGTTGGACAGGCTGAATGATCAGTCTTGATTCTCCATCTCACTCTGCCAGTCAGGAGTCTGAGCATCTTGCTTGGCCCAGAGCACATCATCAATCCTCAGTACGCTGTTGGCAGCCTCGGTGGCCCCCGCAAGAGCATGGTGAGCGACAAACAGCGGATCGAACACTCCGATCTCATCCATCCTCATCTTGTTCCCTGACGCCACATCCATTCCTATCCACGCACCTTCTTCCGCGGATTCAGTCTGGGCTGCAGACAACTCGAGAATCTCATCGATTGGGTCGAGCCCGGAGTTCTCAGCAAGAGTTCTAGGTACAATCTCGAGAGCGGCCGCGAAAGCTTCTATGGCCAACTGTTCGCGTCCGGCTTGACTTGGAGCAAAGGCTCGCAGATGCCTAGCTAAGTGAGCCTGAGTTGCCCCTCCTCCGGGTAACATGCGTGGGTCGGCTGAGAGTCTGTGGGCAACTCCTAGGGCATCATCAAAGGTACGTTTGACCTCTTCTCTGACAGAAGGCGAGGAGCCCCGTATCAGAACCGTGACCGCTCCGCCTTCTGGACCTTCGATATGAGTGTGCTTGACTCCAGAGTAGGAACACTCTGAGCGCGAACTGTAAGTGCCGATACCTTCGTCTTTGATCCTCTTGGCGTCGCGGACCATTGCAGAGCCGGTGATTCTTGCCAATCTCTCAAGATCCTCACGTTCGTAACGTCGGTACGCCGTGATACCGGCATCAGTCAGCATGGTTGAAACGTCCTCAGCGATACCGTCGCGGACTACTAGAAGATCCACATCGAGTGAAACCAGAAGCTCGACCTGCTCACGCATGCGCTCCCTAGCCCGATCGTGAAATCCTCTCAATGCCTCCGCGCTGGTGACTTCGATTGAAGCCTCAAGATCGAGTTTAGGGCTCTCCATGCCGCCATCGATGATGGCTATCCTGCCCCCGTCGGTGCCGGCCACTGACGCCATATCCATCCTTGATTTAGGTAGAACGAGGCCGTGTACGACCTCAGAGTCCAAAACTCCACCGTCCTTGATTAGTAGACGTTTCACCCGTAGCCTCTCGAGATCTTGACCGCCGTCTTCGCCGGTGAGTGCCTCAGCGGCCTCTATAGCCAGTCCGGTCAGGTGTCGGCCGACAGTTGAGTCGACCTTCCCTGAAATCGAAGTGGCTACAGCCGCACGCATCTCGAAATCATCCTTAGGAATACGCGAGATTCTCTCCATCTCATCGAGCGCCTCCGCCAGAGCAATCTGATACCCGTTCATGATTATTGACGGGTGCACTCCGGAACGAACCAGCTCAAGCGCGTTCTGTAGTAACTCGGAGGTCAGGATTACCGTGGTCGTGGTGCCGTCGCGAGCAGCACGGTCTTGGGCCGACGAGGTTGATATCAGTAGCCGAGCCGTAGGATGCTCCACTTTGGCAGTCTCTAGCACGGTGACGCCGTCGTTGGTTATCGTCGTCGAACCACCGTCCTCCACCAACATCTTGTCCAGACCACGTGGACCGAGCGTCGAACGAACCGCTCCCGCAAGCGCAGATGCGGCCTTGACGTTGTCGACCAGAGCTGAGCGCCCGTGCAGGCGGTCAGTGTCTTCTAGGGCTACATCATGTTCTGACTCGACCATGCTGAGTCGCCGAATGACAGTCTTGCTTTGAACCCGTCCGTTCGGCGCGACATAGCTCGGTTCTCGTGCGTGCGTGACCGTGCGGTTCATATACGGCAGTACTATCGCACTATACAACCTCAGGTTGAGTAGTGGTATCAATGAGTGACAGCGAGCGTGATGAGTGGGC
>DAUV01000097.1:2451-24314 GCA_002505325.1 Euryarchaeota archaeon UBA623
GTCAAGGCGCTTGAGGAGATGATGAAGAAGGTCATGGATCAGTTCGAGCAGATGGGTATCGATCCTACCAAGATCTCTCACTCACAATTCAAGGTCGAATCCAACACTGATCCCGAAGAACTGCGTCGGATGATGGATTCGATGATGAACAGCCCTGGGGGGTTCTCAGACCTGTTCAAGAAAATGGGCGTCAATATCGAGGTAGAGGGTTCTGTCGAGCAGGTGGAGGCTAAGGTAGAGGAGCCCGAGGAGCCCGAGGTCTCAGATCTGCTCGATGAGGACGTCTATGTGCACGGTAGCACGATGTCCATCACCATAGACATCTCTAGGATACTCGACGTCAGATCAGAGGACATCGAACTTGTACTCAGTAGTGGCGGCGAGGTGCTGCAACTGATGAGGCGAACCCAAACACGACCTCTCAAGCGCTTCATACTCCCAGATGCAGCGAATCAGATTCGTGAGTGGCAACTGAACAACGGCATCTTAGATATTACATTCGATTTGGCATAGAGCCGAGCGGAATCATTGGAGGAATTGAGAATGAGCGAACCAGTAATTGGAATTGACCTTGGAACAACTAACAGCTGCGTTGCTACCCTTGAAGGCGGACAAGCGGTAGTAATTCCGAATTCAGAGGGCTCCCGAACCACTCCCAGCGTTGTGGCTTTTGCCAAGGACGGCGAGCGGTTGGTGGGTATCACCGCGAAGCGTCAAGCAGTCACCAACTCCGAAAGGACCATACTCTCGGTCAAGAGGGAGATGGGGACTGATTGGAACAAGACAATCGATGATGACGAATACACACCTCAGGAGGTCTCTGCATTCGTGCTTCAGAAGTTGAAGTCTGATGCTGAGGAGTACCTAGGAAGGGAAGTGAAGCAGGCAGTTATCACCTGTCCGGCGTACTTTACTGACGCGCAGAGGAAGGCCACTCAAGACGCTGGTAGAATCGCTGGCCTTGAGGTACTAAGAATCATCAACGAACCTACTGCGGCGGCACTCGCCTATGGTGTCGATAAGGAGGAGGACCAGACCATCCTTGTGTTCGACCTCGGAGGTGGAACCTTTGACGTATCTATCCTTGAGATATACCAGGTTGATGGGCAGCCACAGATTGAGGTCAAGGCGACCAGCGGTGACAACAGACTGGGTGGGGACGACTTTGACGAAGTGGTGATAGACTGGATAGTCTCAGAATACAAGAAGTCCTCAGGAATCGATCTCTCGAAAGATATGCAGGCCATGAGTCGGCTGCGAGAAGCGGCAGAGAAAGCCAAGATAGAACTCTCGGGAACCAATTCGACGCAGGTCAACTTACCTTTCATCACCATGAGGGATGGTCAGCCGGAACACCTCGATATGACCCTCTCCCGTGCCAAGTTCGACGATCTCACTGCTGACCTCATCAAGATGACGATGAAGCCAACACGCAGAGCTATGAAGGACGCCGGTGTCAAAGCCGGTGACATCGACAAAATCCTTCTAGTCGGCGGCAGTACTCGCATTCCTGCAGTGCAGGAAGCCATCGAGAAAGAGACTGGCAAACCTCCGTTCAAGGGCATCAACCCCGACGAAGCTGTCGCTGTGGGGGCCGCACTCCAAGCTGGCATCATAGTTGGCGACGAGGGAGTCACAGATGTCTTACTGCTGGATGTCACTCCATTGACTCTTGGAATCGAGACTCTCGGTGGTGTAATGACTACGATGATTGAGCGCAACACTACGATTCCGACACGTCGCTCTGAGACCTTCTCCACCGCTGCTGATAATCAACCAGCAGTAGAGGTTCATGTGTTACAGGGTGAGCGCGAGTTCGCCAAGGACAACACTACTCTTGGACGCTTCCACTTGATGGGTATCCCATCGGCACCACGTGGTATTCCTCAGATCGAGGTTACCTTCGACATAGACGCCAATGGCATCGTCAATGTCTCCGCCAAAGATCTAGGAACGGGCACAGAGCAGTCAATCAAGATTGAGAGTCAGACCTCTTTGTCTGAAGACGATATCAAGCAGAAGGTCGCTGATGCGGAGAAGTTCGCTAAGGAGGACAAACTACGGAGGGCGGGAATTGATCTCCTCAACTCGGCTGATAGCATCGTCTACCAAACCAAGCGGATGCTAGAGGACGCCGCTGAGAAAGTCAGTGACCTCGATGCCGATCCAGTTCATTCCAAACTCGATGAGTTGAGGGCACTCATCACTAAGGAGGATGGCGAAACCACCATCGAAGTCGAAGACCTCGATGAGGCTGCCGTCCAGGCTAAGATAGGTGAAATCGAGCAGGAGATGCACGGCGTCTCGACTAAGCTGTACGAGGCTGCTGCTGCCGAGATGGCTGAGCAGCAGGCGGAGGATGGCGACGAGGACATCGTCGAGGCGGACTTCGAAGTCGTAGACTCCGACGATGACGAGTGATCAACCATCGGTGATGAGTCGGTGCAGGGTCCTTACGTGAACTCCTGAGACGCCGAACTCAAACAATGGATTAGCACCCTCTGAGCGGGCCTTCGAGCCCGGCCCCCATGCGGTCCCGGCAATGTCGAGGTGCACCCAAGGTATCTTGTCAGCATCCTCATCGTAGCCGCGGTACGGCACGAAGTACTCAAGGAACGAGGCCGCGGTGTTGGACGAACCGGCACCACCACCGATTGAGCCATTGCGGATGTCAGCGAATGCCGAGTCAGTCATGTACTTCCTGAACTGAGCGTTCAGAGGCATTCTCCAGACTGTCTCGCCCGACCCGTTGGCCGCCTTCGCGACCCGCTTGCTGATACTCTCGTCGTTGGCCCACATGCCGGTGATTTGGTTGCCCAGCGCGACCACGATGGCACCTGTCAGTGTCGCGAGATCAACGATGTATTCGGGGTCGAACTCACCCGCTTTCCACAGCCCGTCAGCGAGTACGTTGCGCCCCTCGGCGTCGGTGCTGAACACCTCAATGGTCTTCCCCGAGTATGTCTCGAACACATCACCGGGGCGGTATGCTCCTGACCCGGGCATGTTCTCAGCTAGGCAGGCGACTCCGTTCACACGGCGCTCGTAACCGGTTGAATGCAAGGCCTCCATGAGACCGAAGACGGTGGCGGCCCCGCACATGTCGTACTTCATGTCCCACATTCCTCTTGATGGCTTGATCGAGATGCCGCCGGTGTCGAAGGTGATTCCCTTGCCGACGATGCAAGGTCTCTGGATGCCCTCGTCGGCGTCAGGGTTGAGCGTGAACAGCACCATGCAGGGCTTCCTGTCGCTGCCCTTGCCGACGTTAATCAGACCACCCATGCCGAGTTCACGCAACTTGTCCCAGTCATAGACCTCCACGATGACGTTGTCTTTTCCATCTGCCCACTCGACAGCTCTGCGGGCATACTCCATCGGGTACAGCACGTTTGCGGGTTCGTTGCCGAGGTCGCGAGCGAGGTGGACCCCGCCGACAACCGAGTGGATTCTAGAGAGCCCATCTGCGAGAGCATTCTGGTGACGGGCGCTGGCTTGGAAGGCCGCCGACCATGACTCGCTGATGTGCTCATCATCGACCCCCTGATGCTCGAGGAACTCGTAGTCGCGCAGCATCATACCCTCAGCGAAGTTGAGCATGCGCTCGCTCGACCAGCCTGATGTGAAGCGGATTGTCAATCCTAGCCCGTTCTTCTTTGAGAGCGCAGCGATCACGCGGGCACCGATGTTCCGAGCCTTCCTGTGCCCGAACTCGTCCTTCTTGCCCATGCCTACCAGAAGCACCCTGCACCTAGGGGTCCAGACAGCCATTCTCTGGCTCTTCTTCCCCTCGAAGTCGTCCGATGCTATCGCCTCTCGGACTAGGCTTCGTTGACTCCGACTCAGCCCCGACAGGGCGTTGTTCGGAGCCTTCTCGGAGCCTTCAAAGAGAGGCAGTATCAGTTGATTTCCGACTTCTCCGAATTCGTCATTGCTCCATTCCATAATCACGCCGAACCCTCCGATTCGGTAGTGATATACAAAGAATTGCCCTCAAAAAATCAAGTTTAGAGACCATTTTAATTTCAAATAGTCTGAATTATCACTCAAACTTGCGATTTCGGCTGTTTATTGCCGCTAGGGCGAAGGCGACGAAAACAAGTAGCATCGAAGGGGCCGGAAGCAGACCCGAACCGCCAGCCTTCATCTCTACGACGCTCTGATTGACAGATTCGTTGACCCACATCGAGGAATCTATCACACGCTTCTGGTACACTAGGTAGAACTGTCCTTCGCTGGAAATTGGAGCGCCCCTAAAATCGAGGGTTGTGACGGTGCTATTAGTGGCATTGACACCAAAGCCGCACCCTGGAATGGATAAGTTGAGCCCCCACTCGCCGCCACAGGTGTGAACCTCATCCCAAAGACCCAGATGAGCAAGATATACCTCCTCGATCCCACCCGGGACCCACCACCCACCATCTTCGTCCAAGTATGCCAGTGTGGCATTTGATGTGCTCGCGCGTCCTAGGTTTGAAACGCTCAGATGCACCTTCCCATCTTCCACCTCTAGGGAATCGACAACAAGGCGGGCCCTCCAGTACCATATATTCTCGATCAGGTAATTCATCACACCAAGCTCTTCACCGAGCCTTTCTGATAGCGCCTCCACTGTTCCCAGCAACCACTGCTCGTCGTCAGTCTCGAATGTAAATGTGGGGTATCCCATCACGCCGTACCCGTAGTCCCGGCTGGTTCCACAGTTCGGGTAGAGACCTTGGTTTGCATTCTGAATCGGGATGTCGGATATGTTGGTATGCACATCATCTCTGATGAAATGAAACATCTCCCAGTCCGAAGGCTGTTCAGGCCATTTGCCCCAAGGGTAGAGCATGATCCAAACTCCCGTGTGCATCGTGATATACAGGTCGGCATGAGGTACGGTCTCGTTCATGTAGATTGAATTCGCAAGAGTCTCGGATTCGCTGAATGCAGCACTCCCAGGCTGAGTCGTCGGGCAGGTATTCCAGTAGTGGTCGTAGTTTCTATTCAGGTCCACTTGGTTGACATTCCATCTTGTGTCGAGGTCATTGCCGTCCGCATTCAGCATGATCAGAATATGCAATTCCGTAGTCGCCAAGACATCTATTATCTCTTGCTCACCATCAGCCCAACCCTCGATATAATATTCTGCAACGAGGAAGGCAAGTTCCGTGCCCAGATGCTCATTCCCATGGTGTCCACCGTCGATATATACCACCTCTTTAGCAGTTCCATCAGGTTTGGTTTCCTCACTCCAATCTGAAATCTGCAACATCCAGAGATTCCTTCCCAATTCCGTTTGACCCACTACGAGTAGATTGACGATTTCTGGATACTCATCGGCCCATGCATTGACGTCCAAGGTCAGTGTTGCATAGGAATGATACCAGTGCTCCTGAATGATATCTGGCTGACCAATCTGTGCTGTTGCAACCGGCGCTGCCGATACTGAGAGTATCAAGGATGCGAGGATGATTGCTGCCCAGCGGCGCATAGCGCCGCTGAGAGGGCCACCACCTACAATCGTTGTCACTTTCTGTGAGCCTATTGACTACTAATCACGGCTTGCAATGTGAGCGGCCATGATCTTGGTGGCGATGAGTGCGGCGTTGAACTGAGTCAACCGATTCTCTCCGGGCACAATCTCGTTCACGTCCGCTCCTATGATCTCCGCACCACTTGCGAAGAGGTGCTCGATAATTTCAACCGCGCCCCAGTGACTCAGACCTCCGGGAACCGGGGTGCCGGTGTCCGGCACAAGCGACCCGTCTAGGCCATCGACATCAAAGGTCAGCCAGACAGGACCCTCTATGCTGTCAATCCTATCAATAAGGGCAGCCCATCCAGCCTGCCCGTCGCACACTCCCATGAAGTCGCGAGCGAACCAAGTCTCCACCCGTTCGTCGGACTCGGCGAAAGTCAACTCCTCACGAGATAACGTCCGCGTGCCAATCTGTAATACTCTTCCAACACCCTCATCGAGAGCCCGGCGCACAGCGGTGCCGTGCGAGAAGCGTTCTCCTCCCAACTCGTCTCTCAGGTCGGCGTGGGCATCGATCTGTACTAGTGTCAGGCGACCTAGGTCTCCTTCTATCTCAGGATGCCCAGCGGCGGCTTGCATCAGTGGAGGTAGGATGCCGTGTTCACCTCCGAGGAAGATTGGGAACTGAGATCCGTCGAGCCACTTTACAGCGTAGTCGCGAATCGAATCTAACTGTTTGAGCAGGGTGCCGGCTTCTGAGCTCCAGGCCTCAGCGGTATGGATATTGAGTCCGCATGGCAGGTCATGAGAGAGTAGCGAGTCATAGAGCTCCACTTGGGAACTCGCTTCTATGCAAGCTTTAGGCCCCTTTTCGGTGCCCTCCCCCCAACTCGTTGTCATCTCATATGGCACCGGCAGTATCGCCACGTCCCAAGGGCCTGAGTTGGACTCCTCTAGCCCTAGAAATCTCGGCCTACTGGGACCTTCCATGACATTGCGAAAGTAGCGAGCAGATTAACCACTTCGGAGGGCAGAATGGCGAAAAACGAGGCTGTGCGAAGGACTGTTGAAATAGCGCGGCCTTCCATATTAGGCTACCGGGGGCGTATGCGATGGGTCTGACGCTAGCACAACTCACACAGGCCATACGTCACAAGGTCGACATTGATATGGAGACCGTTGTAGCTGAATCGATAGCGGAGCACGCGTTGGGGTTCTTCGGTTTCTCGAACCGTATCATTGACAATGCTCTAGAGCCAACCGACCGTAACCTGTTCTACCAACTACAGGACTACGACCTTCTGACCACTGAGTCAGAGGAGACAACGCTTTGGGACGGCAGGGAGTGGAGAATCCACTACTGGAAGTTCAAGTCCAACGCTGAGGAACTGGCTCGCCTGTGGGAGGAGAATGAAGACTCCAGTGAGGAAGATGATCCGTATGCTGGAATCTATGAAGATGTCCCTGTGTCCCTGTGGCGCGAGCGTTCCGGAGAAGATGACGACTACGAAGAGCCTCTTTTCTGAGTACCAATTCCCCCATTGGTTCATATCTTGAAGGACGAGGCACGTTCCGTGCCTCGCGCGAGAGCGACCTTTGCAGTGCTGATCATACTCCTGTTCAGCATCTCTGCTGCAATGGTAGTCGGAGAGGGTGACGAGCCGACAACCTGCACGGTACTTGTTGACTGGGACGTCGAGGGCCACTGGGATGGTGGATGGAACATGACCTATGACGTCCTGCATCGCTACCTCGTAGTCTTTGACCCACCATTCATCAACGGCAGTTCACCGACCGCCCTCAGCGTTGAAGTTCAGCATCACAGGGACGGTGAGCAGATAGCTGACACATCCAACACCACGGTGCTGAGCGCCGGAGGAGAGGTCGACATCACTCTCTCCGCCGAACCCGAGTTCGGCGACTCGATTTCAATTTCTGTCGTCACCGGCGAGGCGTCTTGCTCTAGGAGCCTCGCCATCACCAACTGGAATCAGCCCATGGCTGACCACGAGATAACCCGCGAGACGACTTGGTCAATGGAGGGATCTGAGCAGGGCAATGAAATCGAATTCGAGGGCCGGGGCTGGCAGAAGAGGACGGGCAGTATTCTTGAGTCTAACGAATTGGGCAACGGGTCCCTGACCGTGGATTCGATGAACGGCACCGAGGGAATCGTCCTCGAGCTCAATCTTGATCGAATCTGGCTGAACGAGACCTACGACGGTGTTGAGCTTCTCAGACAGGATTTCGAGATGAGCGGCAATGGTTCACTCTTTCTCAACACCACCGAGGAGGGCGAGAACGGAGAAAGCGATGGCTTCTCAGTCGATGTCCAGATTAACGACGTCTACGTACTACGCTCATGGGACGAGGGAGAACTCACTGAACGCTTTCTCATTGATGGTACAGGATGGCTCTCTTTCGGCGGCGGTGATAACAACAGCAGCGGAGGAGGATTCGGTCAACTGTCATCGTTCTACTACGAGACTTGGGATGAGGACGACCGCAGACGCCTACAGCATCTGCAGATAGAAGCCAACGCCACCCTACGTCTCAATGGAGCGGACAGAGAGCAGTTCTCCTTTGACCTCGACGAGTTCAGGATACTCGAGCGCTGGGAGGACGGCACCAGGGAAGAGCAGCACTTCTTGATTCTCGGAGGAGGGGAATTCGGTTTCGTCATTGAGGACGAGCTCTTTGAGGTCGAGGTCAATGGCACAATCCCAATCATCCACTTTGAAACTCAGGGCGGTGAGACCGTCGCAGAGACCATACGAGTCGATGGCACTTACGATGGCGATGCCGAAGGAAGTTTTGGCTTTATCAGGAGAATAGTCGATTCCGGCACGCAGGAGAATGCGACTGGAGCGATGTTTGAGGTCGACAAGATTGAGAATGAGTTCTGGTTCAACGTCTCTGCTACGCCGATTGGACCAATAACAGAGGAGTGGGAGGCTGAGCACAACCTGACTTACGAGTTCATCGTCCCACAGACCGACTGGGAAAACCGCACTGTTCGCTATCAGTACATCGAGGATAACGGCACGGTCACCAACGAGTACCCTGAGGTTTCTCCAATCATCATGCAGGCCGATGCCCCCGAGCCCGAGGTCGTGTTCGAGAACCACATCTCTAGAGAGACCGGCGCTGCACCTGAAATCGTCGTCGTCGGTGACCGTTTCTCATTGGTCGGTAACGACGCGATGAAACTGAGTATTGAGGTGATGGCCATTGTCGAGGGAGAAATGGACGGCCACATAGTCGAAGTCGCTGAGTGGTTAGGTGACTATGGCGAGAATAGCCACGCTTCGGGCGCCACCGTCAATGAGGGACCTCTCGCAGGCCTGCTTAACGAGGTTCACCGGTGGGTGGAGATTGAAATTGGCCAGAATGACTCGGGTGACAGCATTGCATTTGTCGAGCACCAACTCGTTGACAGGGTACTGTCTCCCTCAGTAGTTTCCGAGGAAGAGAACACCCCTCCCTCCCTGGTTTCGATAGGCTTCCGTGAGGGCAGACTGCTGACCGAGGGAGACTCAGCCCACTTAGAGGTCATAGTCTACGACTTCGATACAGATGTAACAGTTGTTACTATCGATCTGTCGGAGTTAGGACTTGGCACTGTCGAACTCTCTGACTCCGGTTTACAGGGTGATCACACCATCCACGATGACATCTGGACTGCGCTGATTACCTACGATGGCCTCAACCACGGAATGATGGACTCATCAGTAGTCATTGAGGACTTTTGGGTCACAGTTGAGGAGCAGACTTCCATTGAGATCATCAATGCCGCGCCGAGGATGATTTCACTAGACTTCATGCCCGATACCGTCAGGCGCGGCGAGACAGTCGATGTCAGTGTCACCGCGCTGGACGGGCATGGCATTGACTCGGTTGGCATTGATCTGCTGAGTGCAGGTGGTGCGCTCAGCGCACTCTCGGAGTCAGATGGAGTATGGAGAGGAAATTTTGTGGTACCAGATGGGATTTCTCCCGGTGAACGTTCCATTCCAGTCAGAATCACGGACGGTGACGGCGAGACCGTGATGGCTGTCCACACTCACCTTGACGGCTTCCCGGTGGATGCGCCAATGCTGACCATCGAGAACGAGGCACCATCAGTTACCTCGGTCAACTTGTTCAGATTCGGAGAGATGGCTGAGGAGATTCATGTTCCACACAGTGGCGACCCCATTCCTCATTCTCTCGAGGCAAGTATCGATGACCCGGATGGAATCTCGTCAGTGCAGGCTAAGATAGGCAGACTGGCTCCAATTGGCAGCTCCGGAGTCTGGCTGTTGATGGTCGATGATGGCACCAGTGGAGATCGAGTTTCAGGAGATGGCGTCTACACTTTGCAGTTCGATGCCCGGACGAGCCTGCCCGAGGGCAACATCACCATCCAAATACGAGCTACAGACACCTACTTGTCCACTACGCCAACTATCGAACAATCTCACATTCTCGAACTTGAGAAGTTAGAAACAGGCGGGGGAGGGGGTAACTGGTTCAGTGACAATTCGACAACCCTCGTGTTTGCATCCTTAGGCTTCTTGCTGATTGTCGGCATCACAGTCTTCGCGATTTCCTTGCGGAAATCAGATACTGAGTGGTGAGGAGATGGAAGCCGTTTGCATCCTACTGGTTGAATTCCTCTAGTTTAGTTCACTAGGGCGTATTATGCCCTCAATCAACCAGTCTCCTCCGGACTCAGATAGTAACGCGGCCGCCGCCGGAGGCATCGTATGCCACTCCCCAGTAAGGTGGTTAATCAGCACCTCCGAACCGGGATTGTGTCCAAGAATCATCGTCGTGCCTTCTCCCAGTATTACTTCTAACTGGGTAAGCAGTGTGCTTATTCCAGCATTGTAGATTTCAGGCCTTATCTCTGTCCTCACACTTTCCATGTGTTGCACCATTTCCTCCAGAGTCTCCAAAGTGCGTGTGGAACTGCTCACCAGCACCATTTGCGGCAGCCACCCACGCTCGGCCAGAGCATCACCTACGAGGCAAGCATCCCTCTGGCCTTGAGAGTTCAGAGGCCTGTCGTGATCTAGGAGACCATGGTGGCCGCTACTGCTCTCGGCATGACGCATCACGATGAGCCGTCTAGTCACATATTCCTGAGGACATCGCAGTTATTGAATTGCATGAATCTCATAAGACGACACGCAGTCGAACGGGCGTGCACACACGCGAGGAGTTGTATATCGCTGGCCAGTGGGTCAAACCTCTCGGCGAAGGCACAATTGAAGTGACCAATCCAGCCAATGAGGAATTGATTGGTTCGGTACCGGTTGGTTCGGCCGCAGATGTGGACATCGCAGTGGCAGCAGCGCACTCCGCTTTCCCTTCTTGGTCACAGACTCCGGTAGAAGAGCGTGCGGAGTTCCTAAACAGACTATCCGCAGCCATAAAGGAGCAAACTGAGGAACTATCTCAATTGATTACGGCTGAGGTCGGCACTCCCATCAATTACTGCAGGATGGCTATGGTGGGAACTCCGAAAGTGGTCTCGCGCTCATACGCGAAAATCCTAGATGGATTTGAGTGGGAGCAAGAGATTCGTAACTCACTTGTGGTCAAGGAGCCTATTGGCGTGGTCGCGATGATTACTCCTTGGAACTTCCCTCTCCACCAGATTATCGGTAAGGTAGCACCCGCCATCGCAGCCGGCTGTACCATGGTGGTCAAGCCATCCAAGGAGGCGCCGCTAAACGCCTTCGCACTCGCAGACATCATCCACGACATCGGGTTACCTGCTGGAGTATTCAACCTAGTTTCTGGACATGGTAGGGAGATTGGGGAGGTCCTGAGTAGCCACCCTGATGTCGACATGGTCAGCTTCACTGGTTCTACCAGTGCAGGGGTAAGGGTCAGCGAACTAGCCTCTCCCAGTGTCAAGAGAGTCACTCTCGAACTCGGCGGTAAGAGCGCCAACATCATCCTCGACGACGCCGATATCGCCAAGGCATCCTCCTCTGCAATATATTCCTGCTTTAGCAATTCTGGACAGGAGTGCTCGGCGCTGACGAGACTACTTATCCCCGAGTCAAAACGCGATGAGGTGATTGAGATTATTTCCACCAAGATGGCCAAGTATACCGTTGGTGATCCGCTCGATGAAACGATGCGTTGCGGTCCTATGGTGTCAAAGCGGCAGCAACAGAGCGTGACTTCTTACATTGCCAGTGGAATTGAGGAGGGGGCTACTCTGATTGTCGGGGGCCAGGGCATGCCAGAGGGGCTGGATTCAGGCTGCTTCGTTAGACCTACTGTGTTCGCCGACGTTACCCCCGAGATGACTATCTTCCGAGAGGAGATATTCGGCCCTGTCCTCTCTATCACCACCTACTCGACAGAGGATGAAGCAATCTCGCTGGCCAACGACTCCGAGTATGGGCTCTCCGGAGGTGTCTGGTCGGGTGATGATGAACGTGCCATGCGGGTCGCCCGTCGGTTGCGAACCGGACAAGTAAGCATCAACGGAGGTTCGTTCAATATCTCAGCGCCATTCGGTGGCTACAAACTCTCTGGGAACGGACGCGAACTCGGGGTTCACGGGCTTGAGGAATACCTCGAGATCAAGGCAATCCAACGCTGAGGGCCAATATGAGTAGGCCCCGACTACTGGTTATCGCTGGCAGCAGCGGTGTCGGCAAGTCAACCATCTCGGCTAGGGCCGCTGTGTCTCTGGGACTCTCCAAGAGCGCCTCCACCGACACCATCCGAGAGGCTCTGAGGACCCAGTTCAGTTCCGAGCAGGTCCCTGCTTTACATCGTTCTTCATTCGAACCCGCGGGAAACGGTACAATCGAGGATTGGCACGCGACTGTAGTAGTTCTCTCTGAGGCTATTCGGGCGGTTGTGAACAGAGCGATATCAAAACGCTCTGACCTACTCCTAGAAGGTGTCCACATTATCCCCGGCAGCGGTATTCTCGAAGGCTGGAGAAAATCTGGAGGTGTCGCCAGTGGAGTGCTGCTACACGTGGAGGATGAAGACACCCACCGTCAGTTCATCGCGATGAGGGAGAAGCACAATGGTCGGGGTCTGAGCCACTATCTGGACAATCTTGACCGCATCAGGGCGATTCAAGAGGAGATGTTGGGAAAGGCTGACGAATCTGGATGGCTCATTCTCGATGCTAGCATTGGTGACCCGGTTGGACAGATAGGTGATTCGTTCGAGTAATTAGAATCCCAGCGTTTCGAGGATCATATCAGACCTCTCTTCAAGCTCCCCGAGAGAACCTTCGTTGAGGATAATAGCGTGAGCCTGATCCATCAGTATCTCAAGTCCCCATCCCCACTCGCGCTCCTCGCGTTTGGCAAACTCCTCTCCGCCACCGTCCTCTCCTCTCCCACGCTCCTCGAGCCATTCTGATCTAGACTGAGGCGCCGCTGACATCGCGACCACCGTGACATCGTCGATATGCTCCCTCAATCGATCCATCTCTTCGGGCTGGCGCATCCCATCAATGAGTACATCTGATACCTCCAAGGTACTCATCAAACTTGGAATCAGTCTGTCAACAACAATTTCCTCACCATGCTCCTCTCGCATCGAGAGAGCAGTCTTGCCTACGTTCTCTGGGGTTTCAGACAAACCCTTAGAGGCCATCTCAGAGCGCACGATATCACCCAATGATAGGACACTCATCCCTCGCTCGGACGCTTTTCGTGCCACCACACCTTTACCTGAGCCGGGTGGGCCACACAGCACCAACACACGACCCACCATGGTCTGTGGTAAGGGTTCCTTGGACATGACGCTTGCTGGGCCTAGGCTATCTGCCGACCCATTCCGCGTCCTCGCGCTTGAGGAAGGCCGACACTCCGATTTCCTTGTCCTCAGTGTCGAATAGAGCCACGAACTCAGACCGCTCTGTAAGAACTCCTTCTGTGAACGGAAGATCTAGAGCAGCACGAACGGCACGCTTCGCGACCCTGACGGTGTAAGGCGACTTCCTAGCTATATTCTCGGCTAGCGCAAACGTCTCTACTTCAAGCTCTTCAGGCTCGACCACCTTGTTGACCAGGCCAATACTCAATGCCTCCTCTGCCCCTACCATCTCCCCAGTCAGAGTCATTTCCATCGCTTTGCCGTAGCCTAGCAGTCTGCATAGGCGCTGAGTCCCACCGCCACCCGGTATCAGTCCGAGGTTAATTTCCGGCTGTCCGAATTTGGCCCGAGTAGAGGCGACTCTCAGATCACAGGCAAGCGCGAGTTCAGTGCCCCCGCCTAATGCGAAACCGTCTACCATGGCGATGGTTGGCTTGGAAAGATTCCAGACCGCCTCCCAAGCATTGTTCGCAAAGAATTCACGTACATCGTCCGAGTTCTTACCTGCGAATTCAGAGATATCTGCCCCCGCAGCGAAGGCTGTCGGTTTGGATCGCCCCCCTTCTTCTGGCGTCGATGGGGTTGCGCCTCGGATGACCACGGCCCTGACTGTGTCGTCCGACTCGACCCGTATGCACTGCTCCTTAATCGCCAAATGCGAATCACGGTTCAGAGCGTTGAGCTTCTCGGGTCGGTTCAACGTCCAGACGGCCACGACTCCACCCGAGGGACTGCACCCCTCAACAGCGATGTCATCAGTAAGCAGAACTCCACTCATGTGACGTCCACAGCCCCCCTCTGCTTCAATTTTCAGTTACCCGACTAATTCTCTTCGCGTGTGACTGGGGGGGGCATTGGAGGCATTCCTGGAGGAGGAGGCATTGGAGGCATTCCTGGAGGAGGAGGCATGCTCTCAGGAGAGGGCAAAGGCATCTCAGACACCTCCGAAGGAGCCTCTGTTGAGGTCTTCTTTGCCAGTATTTCCAGAGGTATTTTGACTTTCAGGATGCGTTCATCGTCAATTCGTATGTAGGAAACGCCCTGTGGCTTGCTAGTATCTGCTTCTTCAGGTTCCTCAAGCACAGTCAGTCCATGATTTGGGTCCTTCAGCAGAGCAGCGAGATCCTCGCCATCCTCAACAGCCGACCATGCCCTCGCCTTGGATGCTCTCCTCTCTGCTAGGTCCATCCTACGCTTCCTAACTAGCTTGGAACGTATCTCGGCCCGCTTGACCCTCCTGTCATTGACATACGCCTCGACTTCCGCCTCTTCCCCGGATTGCGGGTCCGATTCGGCCACGTATCTCGATGCCACAACGGTACCATCACCTGGGACGGGGGGCATAGGTGGAGTTGGCACCCCTTCATCCCCAGTCATCGATACCGGCGGCGGCATAGGCATAGGTGGAGGTAACGCCTCAGCAACGGGCTGCGCCACTTTCCCCCTGCTCCGCTTGATCTTATCTTCGCGACGCTCGCTTGCTCCCTCAAGCTCAAGCACGGGCTCAGGTAGATCGAATTCTGCTGGCGGCTCCTCCACAACCACAATCTCGGCCTTAGGTGGCTTGGGCACAGGAGAACGGCCTGAGAACATCAGAATCGATACCAGAGCGAGCAGTATCGTACCACCTGCGACTCTAGTAATCATGCTCGCCTCGCCCTGCAGGATTAGAAACAGTGGAATGCCTAGCAGAACCGCCGCCCAGAGGACCATACGAGTCAGTGAGACCATGCCTATCGGCCTATCACGGAGAGCGCTCCGTCTTCACCTTGACGGGGAGATGAGGAGGTCCGCGAGATGGTTCATCGCCCTGGCTCTGTGTGTGATTTCACTTCTTTTGCCTTCTCCCCACTCCCCAAAGGTGCGCCCATCACCCTCGTCAGGGATGAAGATAGGGTCGTAGCCGAACCCTTGATCCCCTCTAATTTTCTCGGAGATTCTACCTCTGCAAACGCCTGTACTGCTCCACTTCACGACTCCATCGGACACGATGGCGATCGCCCTATACTCGGCACCCCTCTGCCGATTGTCGGTCAGCATCCCAAGTAATCCTTCCAGACCGATTTCCCTCTCTACATCAGATGATTCAGCTCCCGGCCAGTTCTCGAAAGCATCGAGGAAGACTCCGGAATCTTCGACCATGATTGCAAATCCCTCAAACTCGGTGCCGCGTATCAGTTTGAGCGCCTGATCGATCTTGGCCTCAGCCACAGCTTCTAGGCCAAGTTCCTTCGGCTCCTCGAAGTCAGGAGGAACACCATCGACCAGTAATTGCTCGACGCGGTGGCCGGATAGTTCCAGTACTGCGGACGCCTCCTCCACTTTGTTGAGATTGCTGGTTGCGAACAGTATCCTCATCACATCGCCTATCCGTGATATCTGACCCTACCTCTGATAGCGTCGAACCTAGAGATGACATCACTGGCTCCAAATTCACCTCCTCTGTCTCTGAGGTAACCATCGACCATTGCCTCCACAGCACCTTCAAACTCGGAGTGACTAGCCGTCAGACATTCGTTGAGGACTTGCAGATCCAGTCCCATGTGCTCAAGTTCGGGTGAAATCCTAGCGAGGCCGAAATCAATCAAACTCAGAGAGCCCGAGGCATCGACTAGTATGTTGTGCGTGGTCATGTCTCCATGGGAGAAACCTTCCTCATGCAAACTCCTGATTAGCGCCCCGGTGGACTTGACCATGGCGAGATCTGCTGAACCGTCTCTGAGAGCATCGTACAGAGGCATACCTTCCATGCGAGAGAGCAGCATCCAGCCTCCCTCGACATCTAAATCGTACAGAGAGGGTGAAGGAAAGCCAATGAGATGTAGTTTGCCAAGAACTCGGGCCTCCACTGAAAGGCGCTGGCGTGTCAGCCTGCGGTCTAAATCAGGGTGTCTGTAGCCTCGTGGTCTACGCATTTTCAGGACTGCTGACTTGCCCATCCAGGTACCAGCTGTGACAGTAGCCTCCGCACCCTCATGAAGCACTTCGGAAGGTTCCCACATCGGTATGGTGGCGGTTCCCATGCAACTCCGAGATGAGATGCCTTGAAAGCGGTTGCACATAACGAAGGCTTGGGAGACATGACAATCGAGCTTCCGGCCGCTCCGATGCCACGTGGCAGTCTAATTCCGGGTTCTTATTCAGAATTCGAGATTGAGATGGAGGCAATACGTTTGCAAAGTGCCATTAAGCAGCCAGTGAGGTGGAGTTTGGATACCTGCAGGGCGATTGCACCACTCACTCTGGAGATTAACAATCTGAAGCGGGAGAACGATGTTTTCCTAATTGCCCACTCCTATCAGACCCCGGATATCACTTATGGCGTAGCCGACTCTGTGGCTGACAGTTACGCGCTTTCAAAGGAGGCTCGGGACGCCCCTCAACAGGCTATCCTGTTCTCCAGCGTTCGTTTCATGGCCGAGACCGCTAAGATAGTCAGCCCCCACAAACTTGTGCTCCACCCATCTCCCGAGGCGGGCTGCTCTTTGAGCGATGGTATTACCGCTCAGGACATCCGTGACCTCAAGCGGAAACACCCCGGAGTCCCCGTCGTGTGCTACATCAATACCAGTGCTGAGGTCAAGGCCGAGTGCGATGTCTGCGTAACCAGCAGCAATTACATGAGCATCTGCGAGATGCTTCCGGGTGACAGCCTAATCTTCGTCCCTGACCGTTTCATGGGTAAGCATCTGCAGAACCATTTGGTAGGAAAGAAGGAAGTAATCGTATTCGATGGGGAGTGCGAGGTGCACGCTGCATTCACAGGTGATAAGATTCGTAACTGGAGGAGGCGCACTGCTGCGGTCGGCATCAATCTGAAGGTACTCAGTCATCCTGAGTGTGATGCCGAAGTAATAGAGGAGAGTGATTTCGTCGGTAGCAGCGAGGTGTTGATGAACGAGGCACTTCGCCTAGCCTCGGAGGGAAACAAGGATTTGATGCTAATCACCGAGTGTGGTACTGCTGATAGGGTGATGGCGGAGTCTGACGATGATCTAAACCTGATAGGAGCATGTGTGATGTGCCCTCACATGAAGACGACCCAACTCGAGGACATTCTACAGGCACTCAGAAATCCTCGTCCCGAGCAGGTCATCGAACTCGATGCAGATGTCATTGAGAGAGCGAGAAGCAGCCTCGATGAGATGTTCCGACTCACTGAGCAATCAGTTTCGGCGTTCTGAGGCGGCTTGGTACGCCCACAGGAACAATAGTGGTATCAACATCAGGATTGCTGCTTGCAGAATCACTGATGAGTATGGCTGAAAAGTCTCTCCTGAATATACCTTGAGAGAGGATGTCCCGTCAGAATCAACCTCGACCCAAGCTACGTCCTCCAGCAGCACTTGGGGATCCAACTGATTGACATCGTCGTCGTGGGTTATCGCTAGAGTAGTGTTCGCATCGATGTCATGTAAGTAGACGTCATTGGCCGTTGCTACTTCTTCAGGGTCCAGCGACGGATCCCAGAAAGGTATCTGGAGGAATGCAACGCGTCCGTGAGCGACGCTTGGAGATGATGACTGCCAAATCGGGTCGGAGAGCAAAGTCTGCTCTCCGGTCAGTATGTCCACCAGAACAGTTCGGTTGACTGGGCCGACATCGACTACCGCGACAACCCAAGACGGATCCATGTCGATGTCAATAATCTCCGCTTCACTGTAGTTTACTGCGATACCGGAGATCTCCTCCAAGTACTCATCCTCATCCTCGGAGGCCGTTACATCCAGAGTCAGACTGATGGAGATGCTACCTGAAATCGAAGTTACGTTCACAGTAGGTGAGGACGATGCTCCAACAGCCCACGCCACCAACTGCTCGGATGCGGCTACGATTGAAAATGCCCCCTCGGATACTACTGTGGTGACAGGTACCTGCTCGTCATCCACAATCTCCAGATAATCTTCGTGGACCATTATCAGCAGAGGCTGACCTGTCACCGATTCAGCTATGGTTACATCGAGCAACACTTCGCTCTCGTTGCGACTGAACTTCGGAGTGAACTCGGTGCCGATTGACTCAAGATCGTAGTAATCCAACCTATGTGAGTCGTGAAGCACCAGTGAGGAGCCCGAGATGACAACGGCTGGTGAAAATCCCCATGGCTCACCCGAGATTATACTACCTTGCTCGGCACTCACATTCCAGACGCTTATCGAGACACCCATGGATTCAGGGTCCTCCTCAACCGAAACCAGCCACCCGTCAGAGCCGGCAGCTGACGTCGGCCACTCCACTCCCTCGACAGGAAAGTCCTGATGCGTGGCATCCCATAGCAACACTAAGCCAGTGGAGAGGAGTAGTGCTGCGATTATCGCACTGGTCTGCTTCCTGCTCGGCTCCCTTAGTGGTCTGAACACAGAGATAATGCTGCTGACTGTACCTCGGATTGACTTACTCGGATCTGCGATAGCGCGCGCCAGCCTGCGGCTGAATAAACGCTCATCTGCAACATTCCACAATGGCTGATTGGTCTTAGAAGTCATCTGGACTGCTATGATTCCTACTGCCATGCCGCCGATGATGTCTACTATCCAGTGAATGCCGAGGTAGATGATGGTGAATGCAGTCAACATTGTGAACATCATCAGGAAGTTGCAGTACTTCTCCCACCTGCCGTCATCATCCCATCTTTGCATGGTCAGCCAGATTGCGAATGGCAGCCCAATGTGCAGGCTGGGCATACCGTTAGAGAACGGATCTATGCGTGTGAACCAGTTATTGATTTCGGGAGTCAGGTCGTAAGCGATGGTCTGCATAGCCGGAATGTGATTCCCGGTCACTCCTACGTTGAAGAACAGGTAGAATGGGATGGCTATGACGTAGACCCAAAACATCGACAGCGACACCCTGTCAGCCATGTGCCTGTCATCGAAGTATATTGGATACAGGAAGGAGGCGAAGGTGGCGGTCATGAAGCCCATGACGTAGAAGTGAGTAAGCGCTTCGTCGAGGAACATGTTACGGAGCCCCTGCTGTACCCACAGCACAATGTCGCCTTCTATGGCATACACATAGGGAGTCATATCGATCTGGGTGTTAGCCATCAGAGTCCTGTCCATGCCATCCAGCAGATCCTTCCAGAGATAGACTGAGAAGACCACAATCATATGCGCCCAGTAGCGTCTGAACATGTCAATGAAACCGTCAAGACTGAGTTTCGCATACTTCGGCTTGAACAACGGCATCATCGCTATGCTGAGTATGATTGCACCTGTGACCCAGGTGATGTAGATGCCAGTGCCCGCTGCCATGCCCTGTACTTTTCGGGTCGTGAGCGCGTCATCAAGTCGACCCCTCTGCGAGAGGCTCTGTCAAGTAATGCGCACCTGAGGTCCGGAGCCCTCTTCGAGGGTGGCCAGAATGTTGTCCACTATCGAGTCGAACGAGCTCGCTGTATCGCCGTCGGGCTCAGCAATAATTCGATGCACCCCGTCATCACCCCCTCTGACTATCCCAGGATCGAAAGGCAGGGAGCCGAGGAACGGCACATCCAGTTCTGTGGCGGCGGAGGCACCACCTCCGGACTTGAAGACATCCAGAGTCAGTGACCAGTCGCCCGCTTCATCAGCCAACGCCTGCAGAGGTACACCTGCCGGCCCCATTACCGAGACCTCGGTACTAGGCTCGGCTGTACCTCGGATAGTGTAACCACTCATGTTCTCGACCACGCCTAGCACAGGGACAGAGAGTGTCTTTGCGAAGTTGATCGACTTGCGACTATCGAGCAGCGCCACCTCCTGAGGCGTAGTGACGATTACCACACCATCAATTCCCGGCAGATTCTGGCTGACTGTGAGAGGTTCGTCACTGGTTCCGGGAGGGAAGTCGATGATGAGAGCGTCGAGCTCACCCCAAGCCACGTCACCAATGAACTGCTGGATAGCCCCGAGCTTAATTGGCCCCCTCCATATAACCGGCTTGTCAGGATCCTCGAGCAGGAAAGCCATCGAGATTACCTTCAGCCCGTGAGGACCAGGAGCGGGATGTATCTGACCATCTTCGACATTCAGCTCGGCTGCCTCTATGCCAAGCATCTTTGGCACATTAGGGCCGGTGATATCGATGTCCATCAAACCGACTTTCATGCCCCTACGCGCGAGGCACAATGCGAGCCCCGTTGCGACGGTGGACTTGCCCACACCTCCTTTGCCGGATAGCACCATGACCTTGTGCTTGATATCCTCGTCTAGTTTGGTTATCCGCAACTTGCGTTGCATCTGTTGGTAGGCCTGCTCCATCTGCGCTTTCTGCTCAAGAGAACCACCATCTTCGGCAGTCTTCTCATCTGAATCACCCGTATGGTGGCTGATTGGTGAATCTGTCATGTCACGCTCGCGGCATGAGGCATACTTGAATTCTGTTCAGACATTCTAAGACTCCGTATTGCGAATATTGTGGTTTAGTTCATTAAATCCGGACCATACAGGATTGCCATGCGACTGCTGTTTGTCTGTGTCGGCAACACCTGCCGCAGTCAGATGGCCGAGGCTGTAGCTAAGCACATGGGCCATGAGGCCCAATCTGCTGGAACGAACCCTGGCCCTGCAGTGGCCCAGGACGCAATCAAGGTGACCGGAGAGATTGGCATAGAAATGAGCGGGCAGTACCCCAAATCAATCGATGATATCGTCATCACAGGTTTCGACTGGATAGTCAGTATGGGTTGTGGTGTCGAATGTCCAACCCTACCGATGGACGATGATTGGGGACTAGAGGACCCGGTGGGCCGGGGTGAGGCTTTCTACAGAAAAACTCTCGAAGAAATCAAGCAGCGGCTCCTAACACTGGATTGAGATAAACCGACGCTTAGAAAAGCGATTCTAGTTTCCCGGATTCCACACGAGTGTAGTGTAGTGGTTATCACCGGGCGTTGCCAACGCCTGAACCCGGGTTCAAATCCCGGCACTCGTACCATTCGATTGTTACGGATGCCCTCAAATCGTCTGCAGAAACGTCTTCGACAGATTCAATATGTGATGCCCCTGACTCCACATCATGAAAGAATTCAGAATCAACATGAGTGATGAACCAGGTTCTCTAGCTGAGCTCTGCGAGACCATCGCTTCGAAAGATGTCAACATACTGGCTATCGTTGCAATATCAGGTGAATCCGCATCTGCTGCGATTCTGACCGACAACGCAGATGCTACCTCTGCGGCGCTCGATGGCATTGGTGCCGATTACTCGGTAGCAGAACTCAAGTCAGCCAAGTTAGATCACAAGCCAGGATCTTTGGCCGCCTTCACAAGAGGGATGGGTAATTCCGGGGTCAACCTCACATCGCTGTATGTCATGTCAATAGACGGCGACAGCGCCACCATTGGTTACACCACCGACTGATGCAAGCGGACATGGTCTAGTGGTTATGACAGTAGGTTCCCAACCTGCTAACCCGGGTTCAACTCCCGGTGTCCGCACCAATCGCACACTCTTCGATTGAGCAACCCTAATGCGCGAATCAGGATTCGAACGGCCACAGGGCCCGTGGGTTAGCTTGGCCTATACTTGGCGCTTCGGGGGCGTTAGACCCCAGTTCAAATCTGGGCGG
>DAUV01000108.1:0-1086 GCA_002505325.1 Euryarchaeota archaeon UBA623
ATCCACATAGGAGTAAGGAGGACGTTGAACCCAATGCTGTCATCATTCACTCCCGGTGCGATTTCGTAGGTGATGACCTGGCGCTGAGACACGTTATCGATTTCAGATGCCAAACTCCCCTTACTGGATGTCAAATCTTCAAGTTGGATCCCAAGAGGCATCGTGACGGCAACAAACCCGAAAAGACTCAAACCCATCTCACTGGGTCCCATGTTCGAAAGTTTCGATGTAGGGATATCAACCAAGGGAGCAAGCCCCTCTTCCCCAACTGCGGGTATCCGGATTCCCTCGGCACTCACCATACTCGCCGAGAGTGCACCCGTAAAGCCACCCATTGCAGAAATCATTGGAGTTAGGAACGGAGCCACAAGGATATTCGCAGGGTCTGTCGCCACAATCCCTCGCTCCAAATCCCCCCCTCCTCTTGCTATGTCGATCAACTCAAACCATGAGTTGTCAATTCCAGCAGTAATCTTCACACTCGGGATGTCTATGCTGAAAACAATCCCACGCTCGTCACCGATAGAATCGTCGTTGTCCACAATCTCATTGTATGGGAGTTGGACGTCCACAACCAAATCGGACATGTCCAGATTGCCCCAGCCATTCCCTTCTTCCTGAACCTTTTCGAGAGAAAAATCTCTGATCAAATACTCGATGTCTTTTTCGAGGCTCTCTGCGTACGCCGGAAGACCAGTGGTGTTATGTGAGGAAAGGGGAACAGTCTGTTCGCAGTAACCCATCCCGTTATCTGACAGGCCAATTCTTTCGCAAAGGTTGAACGTCTTCTCAAGAGGCTCACCCCTAGAGCCGATTTCAGCAAAAGTCCTGAATAGATCAGCCGGTAACACACTCAGCTCCAAGCTGGTAGTATCAGAGGTCATGGAATCAAGCCAGTCTTCAGGAAGGGCAATCCTGTGGACCGTGAGATCTACAGATAGGGAGAACTCAATAGAAACGCCCTTCGTGACCGGCAGGCTGGAGAATGAAATCTCAGCGATGTCCAAATCGGCTTCGACATAACCACAGCTCTTCGAAGTCGAGGGGCAAATCACGTCAGGAGTATTGTCGAAGCACCCTTCGTTC
>DAUV01000108.1:1424-4830 GCA_002505325.1 Euryarchaeota archaeon UBA623
GCTGTGTTCCTGCAAATTGCATGGTCCCATGAGAAAGACTCGGATCCCGTGAGACCTATGCTCCCATCATGGTTCCCAGATGACCTGTATGTCAGGACGATTGAATCCCCCCCTCCGGTTGTAGAAGCCCATGTGGGGAGGACAATCGTCATCGTCAGGTCCGCACTGACTCCATTTGGGAGGAGATCACCGATGAATGACTCCATCGCGTCATCGCTCAGAATAGTGGAGAACTCTACCCCGGAGTTCAGAAGTTTGCTGAGGTCTTCCCCAGAAACTGAGTTCATGAAACCCGAGTCCCCCAAGTTCCCACCTAGGAGATCCGCGAGACTGAGGGGGAACGTGTGACTGACTGACCGCATGTAGACAGGATACGAGTCATCCATGGCCACAGACCCTTCCATGCAGTAATGCACCCCTCTGATGCAGCCGAACCCATGGGTGTGGTTCAGGCCACCAGGATCCAACGGTGCCTGTGCCATTGAAGTCCAGGTGAAGTCCCCCATTGACACGGTCAGCCCCTCCTTGGAGCTAGCAAGGGCCTGGCCTATTCCCGAGATCGGGATATTGTCGGATAGGTCCCCCAGATCCATCAGACCTGTGTGATACGCCATACGTATCCCATCCGACGTGATTACAGGGATAGTGGCCTTGTTCGCTGGCATCAGTGGGGGGACGCCCCAACTAGTCATGGAGCTTGATTGGATTTGGTATATTCCTACGACGACCTCGATGAACGAGTTGCTCTCATCGGAGAGATCCACCGAGACCCTCAGATCCAGGCTCTTGTCGAAGGGGCTTACATCAACGATATCCGTTCCATCGACATCCCTGTACCCCATCGTCATGTCCAAATCGGCTTGAGTATACGGCTCATTGGGATTAACGCGGTTATCCACGCTCCACAGGCCGGACTTGTACGCCACGCCATCACCATCCACTTCTCCAACCTCCACCCCTACCCAACCACCTGCATTGGCGACAGTGGCGTAAGTTGGTGGTTGGATTGCATAGGTCCCCTTGTGTCCTGGATTCACCCTCACATCGAAATTCGTTGTTATCTGGGAACCCATCACCAGCAAACCCTCCAGCGCCGTGTCAAGGTTCGAGGCACTCACCCCATTGAGTCCGTAGGTGCTGGAAATGTCGAGGGTGATGTTGACGTTTGTAGAGATGCAAATCGGGGGCTCGAATGCGTTTCCATCACTGTCCAACAGAGGGTCTAGCTGGCAATCTACACCAGACATCGTCCCTGAGTCATCGGGGATGAAGACTCTGTCCGACCACGTGGTATCTGGGGTAGAAGACCCACCCCAGTTCGACAAGAAGCTCGAAATTGAGCCGTCTATCTCCGACAGGAGGGACTCCTGGATGGTCGGGGACCCCGCGTCATTTGGGTCGGTGTTCTCGTCGAAGGCCGATCTCAGAACATCCGCAGGCAGACCATCGTTCGCCATTATGTTGTCAGACTGAAGGGCATTGGTCATGGACACCGAGTTGAATAGCCCCATTCCCGACTTGTCCCACTCCCTGATTGCCCAAGATGCCTGGAACTGTATCTCGGTGGGGCTTGTCATGTTGAAGTGGAACATCCCTTCGACCCAGTCAGTGACGTCGGCTGTTCCGTCGTGGCCATCGGTCCTATCGTCACAAATGCCACCGAGGGTGGATATGGAGTCTTGGCATATCGTCATCTCATCGAATCCAGCATCGGAAACCGCTACTGGTGCGAATGCCTGAGCCATGAAGAGAACGGATAGGATAATTGCCGAACCCCCCCACTCATACTGCGAGTGAGTCTTAGCGTGCCGCTCAGCCATAGCGCAATGACTCTAAGAGTCATTGTTAATGGATTCGGTGAGGGGTATCAGAAAGAGACTCGAACCGACTCATTTCTCGGTCTGCTTGTACCACTCTTCAGTCGCTACCGCAGACCCATCCACAGAGCCTTCGGATCCAGGGGCGATGGAAACAGGACTGGGTGCCACCTGCCCGCCTTGAATCTGTATCACACGGCCTTCAGCATCGACCTGGTAAGTAGTAGGCGCTTCATCCTTCATGGTTAGGGCCATTATCAAACCGAGAATCAGGATAAAGACTCCACAGCACGCACACGAGCCTCCGCCCATGGCTCCCAAGAAACCACCTATGGCATCCCCGATTATCTCGACGACGACGCTCTCTGGAACTGCAGTAATCTCATCCCTTGACGTGAACTCGTAAGAGACCCCACCCTCAAGGCCGCGAACGTATCCCATGTGGAGCCACCCTTCAGGGTCATCAGCATGACCCGAGGGCAACTTCCCATCCTCAGTGCACCAGTCATGCTCGTACCATGCTCCCCCACCGCTTACATTCAGGTCGAACTCGTCGCACCTAACATCATCGCTAACGAAGATCAACAGCCCCCATTCTGATGAGTCCTGATGAACGTAGACTCCTGAGCTACCAGACCAGACCGTTTCGTCTTCAACCGAAAAACCCTCAACCGAACTTATCCCTCTAGCACCTAAGACTGTGAGCAATATTCCGATGACAAGCATCACGCCCCCAATCCCAAGGGTAACCTTCACGGCACTTTGCATGGTTTTCGAAACTTCTAGTCACTAACAAACTATCCGATGAAAACCGAGAGGCAGGTCAGACTTGCATCGACCTCCCTGAACTCGGTCATGTCGATAGTCGTAATGGAGAAGCCCGCATCCATCATCAACTGCCTGGACTTCTTGTACCCATCAGCCATGATGATTCGGTCTCCGTACGCGATGGTGTTTGCCGCATATCCCTCCTCCTCTGGGATCCAAATCACCTCCTCTGCGAACGCCAGATCCTTCTCTTTGAGATGGCCCTCTGCAGCCACCATCGTGCCAGCCCTCGGACTAGAGCAAACTGTGGTAAGGTGAAGGGTGCTATCCGGGACGTCGAATAGTTGCACGTCAAAGCCAACCTCTCTTGCACGCTCAGATAGGAAACCCGCCCCCTCCCGGTTCGTCCTGGTTGAGACCCCCACTAGGAACCGGTCATCGTAGAATACGACGTCACCACCATCCAGAGTCGCCCCGGCAGGCATCCTGTGAATCTCGAAATCGTCTGCGAGGAACTCGGCGATCGAATCCTGCTCCCCATTCCTACTGGGATGACCAAGGTTGGGAATCACCGCACAGTCATCCAGGATCACAGCCGTGTCCTCTGTGAAGCTGCAGTCAGGGTAGCCCTTCAGTGGGGGTAGGACGACTACCTCCGAGCCATGGGCTCTGAGGGCGGCGAAATACGCGTCCTGCGCCCCCCTTGCCGCTTCGTAATCGGGCGACCTCGTCGTGAAGTAGTTGGAAACGGCATCGTCGTATTCGGGTGAGACCTCACGAGTCAGAGCTCGCCCCCTGGTTCGGTCGAAGGTTCCCGGCAC
>DAUV01000040.1 GCA_002505325.1 Euryarchaeota archaeon UBA623
GGGGCACACCAACTCGATGGATACGCTGTATGGAGGGCGTCTGATGTCAATCATGGACACCGCAGCCGGGATGGTCTCAAGCAAGTTCGCACACAGTGAGTTCGTAACTGTCTCCGTCGACGCCCTCAAGTTCCGCAGACCGGCTTACCAAGGGGATATTATCCGCACCACCTCCAGAGTGGTCTGGACCTCGCCCCACACTACTGGGGTCCATGTGGTATCGTGTAGGCTGTCACGCTCGGAGTGGGAGGGAGAAGAAATCTGCTCGGGCTTCTTCTTCATGGTGGCGGTAGACTCAGATATGCAGCCGACAAGTGTTCCGCAGTTCTCGCCTGTGACTAATGAGGAGAAAGAGCTCTGGAATAGGGCTCAAGCCGCCCGCGACGCCATGGGATGATGGTCGCAACCGTTCGGTTCAACAAGGTCAGTCCGGTCGCGGGCGCATGCCTGTCCTCAACGTTGGATACGTAGGTTCAGAAGAATTGGCTCGAAGTATCGCTAAGCTTGGAGACGTTCGCGATATCGAGTCGTATGTATACAAGGAGATGGCCGATAGTGAAACTCGCATCATCTCATTGCTCCGTCCTCTCAAGTTCCCCGATAGTATTCGCCCGTTGTTATCTGTGTTGAATGTCGCCAAGGCAGGATTAGTCGAGATTACTAAAGTGGATGCTGCTCTTGGGGAGATCTTGGTATCCTTCGGATGCGCAGGAATCACAGATGGGATAGTAGTAATCAATCCAGAAGACGGTGGTTGGGTAGATCCTGACCAGATCAGGGTGATTTTGTCTCAAGCAGGTTTGCCCTGGATCGTCTTAGAAGGGAATCCTGATTCTCACGATATCAGAGAGACTCTACTCAAATTCTTGAGCGTTGAGAAAAACTCGGTTTCAGATGCACTGGTGATTCCTATCGATCAGCATTTCGTCGTTCAAGGAATAGGACTGGTGGGTATTGGATACGTACAGTCCGGTTCAGTCAGTAAGCACGATGCTATCGAATCTCATCCCGCGGGAGATTGCGGCATAGTCAGAAGTCTACAAGTGATGGACGATGATGTGGACACTGCGGTTACTGGCGACAGGGTCGGCCTAGCATTGCGGAATCTCAAAGAAGAGTCGCTACACAAAGGATGTATGATAGTGCATCAAGATTCGGATACCATAGAAAGTCATGAATCGTCCCGTTTCAGGTTAATCGGTGCCCCGTTTCAGAAGCGTGTATTATCACTAGACGATGTAGTCCATGCCGCCGCCGACCTACAGTTCAATGTCGGAAGAGTCAGAGAAGTCGAAGAAGACTCTGTATTAATTGACTGGGAGTCTCCTCTATTACTGAGAAAACGAGGTACTGGGCCCATTCTGATAGTTCATCTCGATGCTGTGCCGATGCGCATCATGGGTATCGCCTCAGAAATGACCTCGGTATGAGACTCTCGTGCGCGTAAGGGGCGCGCGCGAGTGCTCAGCACCCCGAGCAGTTATAGCCAATCGGAGTTGCTGACGCATTGGGATGTATTCAGTCGGGTTAACGCCCGACCGAGATGAGGAGAAGTCGGAACTGTTCGGCAATCTGAGTCTGGTCGGGTCTGGAGGTAGGTTCGTAGCGGTCCTCACCAAGCGTCAGCTGACGCTGGAGAGGTTTGACGGACATGGGATCCGACTATCCCTAGGTTCAATCTCAAGAATGCGACACATGAAGTTCCCGATGTTTCCATCGGGCACCGTTCCCATTGGTCTGTTGGCAATCTATCTCGGCATGAATGTCCTGATGTCGCCTTACGCCATAGTGGCAACAGCGGGAGGATCTCTGACGCTCCTAGGATACGTACTATCCAGGACCTCGGGACTTGCCATCGAGACAGAGGCGGGGGATCGACATATCGTATCTGGCAGCGAAGGAATATTGCTCAGGCTGTGCCTGATGGTCGATAGAGTTCGGCACGGCAGTTCGATAGATGAAGCCCGCAGAGGGCTTGAGCACATCGATGCGGAACTGTCGAGTTACCCCGCTTTCAGAGACGCAGGGGGCGGGCTGCCAGAACCAAAGGGCCTGTTGGCCGCACCTGAGGAAGAGTTGCTGCTCGGCGCTGAGTCGGAGCCAGTAGGAGAATCGTTGTTCGACGGTTTCGCTGCCCCCCCTCCACTTACTCCTTCAGCACCTGTGGTGGCTGAGACCGCGTCGCCTTTCCCATGGGAAGAAAAGATTCCTACAGAATCGTTTCCAAGTTACGAGCCGCCTCCATCTCCTCAGGAGGATGCTCGCTCGGCTTACGAGAGTGCCTGGGGAGTGGAGGCTCCATCGTGGTACGAAGAAAAGCCGGTTGGCAGCAGGATAGATTCGGCGCTAGGTGAGGCTGCTGATGGCATGGGCAGCATGTTCGGAGAGGGCGGTATATTCGATGCTGAACCTGCGACTAGTTACTCGCCACCCACAACCCTTCCTCCCTCGAGCTCCGTCACACCTGCAGCAAACTATGCTTCTTCTGAGACCTACATCAACGCTGTAGGCCCTCCTGCTTCCGAACGCGAACCGACCAGTTCGCAGTTGATTAGGCGGGCTCAAAATAGGTTTGGGACCTCAGGCCCCTACGCCGGGCCCGGACTGCCGGCCCCCACTGAGGCAGCGATACGAGAGGAATGTCGACCCGGCGTCGTCAAGCAGGCACGCGCCAAGCAGGCGCTGCTGACTAGCGGTGAGGTGCCCCCGTCTACGCTCGATGCCTCGAGTCTCGAGGGATTGCCGGGACTATCCAAAATCGCCAGGTCGATGAGTTCGGGCAGAGTCAAAACCAGTAGTAGGAAGGTTCCACGTAGAAGGGGCAGTTGGATTAGTGCCCTACTAGGTTCGGCGGCTCAGGCGACTGGTAGAACCACCGACTCTTACGCTTCTGAGTACGGAGATGGAGACGGAGGGGAAGTACAGTCAGGAGTTAGGTTTCAGACCTTTCAGCACAACCGTCTTCGCAGCGACCAAGATCATCAGGCGGATGTGGCTGGCAGAGCGAGAGAGTCGCAGGCACCTCACCCTCATTCGGCACAGGACGCATTAGACCATCTCGTGAACAGAGTATCGAGTGGAGGAGAGAGTGAGCCCACACAACTTCCTGAACAGGATGGTGGACTCAGGTTCTCGCAACTCAGAAGAACATCATCCAAAGGTGACCCGCACCCGCTTCCTGGAATCAAGCGGCTCGAGTGATTACAGGCCGACCATTCTTCGGTACTTGTCTGCCCTCGCGTGGTACCTTCCTCTCTCGAGACCATAGAGAGCGGAAGCCCCGAGTCCCTCTATGGTGAAAGACGCAGTCACTGTCGCATGTACTAGCGCGTTACGCATGGTCTCTGTCTGGTTCAAAGCACCCTTCCTGCCGATTATGTTGGCCAATAGGGCCCCGGCAAACGAATCGCCGGCACCTGTCGGGTCGACTAGGTCGTCAGTTGGAAAGGCGGGCAGCGTGATGGTGCCGCAGGGCAGGTAGGCTACTGAACCACTGCCACCACGCTTGATGACCATGCTCCGAGGTCCGGGGCCGGCCTCTTGCCCTCCGTACAGTGCTGCGCCCGAGCGAATCGCCTCGACTGCACGGTGAAGCACCTCCTCTCCAGCTAGAGAGCACACCTCCTCTTCGTTGAGGATGGCCATGTCCACCTTACGTAGGGCTTCCGACAGCAACTCAAATTCTGTGTCTATCCAAAGCATGAACGTATCTAGGGCGGTTACCGCCGCACCGGGGCACTGATCGAGTACCGAAACCTGAGTGCGAGGGTGCGTGTTGGCGCAGAATAGGATACCTGGGGTGCGCCACGACGGCGGAACCTCGGGCCTGAAATCCTCGAGCACGTTGACCTCTGTCGATATGGTCTGCACTTCTTCCATAGAACCCTCATAACGCCCCGCCCAACGGAACGTGCGTCCATCTCTTCGGACCACTCCTGCGAGATTCAGTCCTGTGTCCTCAAGTATCTCTTGAGCTTCCTCTGGGAAGTCAGTGCCGACAGCGCTGACTAGTCCAATTCTCGGTGGTTTGCGGGGCGTTAGAGGCAGGTGGAATCCTGAAGCTATACCTGCGTGCGTGGCGGCACCTCCGAGAAGATCAGAGCCACTCGCCTCGGGTGTGTCGATGTCATCGAAACCGATGCTTCCAACAATCACCATCTCCACGCAATCACGCTCCGTCCAGCAGTCCCGGGTGCTCATCGAGGTAACTAATTGTGACTTCTCTATTTCGGAAGTCGGTTTCATTGAGGATTGCACGATGAAGCGGTATTAAGGTGTCAACACCAATGATTAGTGTCTCCTTCAAGGCTGAATCCATCTTGGCTATGGCTTCGCTGCGGGTCGGGGCCCATACAATCACCTTGGCCAATAAGGAATCGAAGGAGGGTGGCATGTCATACCCCGTATGCGCATGCGTATCTACGCGCACGCCTGGACCGCCTGGCCAGTGACACTCCCAAATGCGTCCGGGTGAAGGTTCGAGTGTGAACGGGTTCTCCGCGTTTATCCTAGTCTGTATGGCATGACCAGAGATACTGACCTCAGACTGTGTGAAGGGGAGTGCCTCTCCTGCCGCTACTCTGATGCCAAGAGAAACCAGATCGACGCCAGCAATCATCTCTGTGACCGTGTGCTCTACCTGCACCCTCGGATTAACCTCGAGAAAGTAGAACTCACCGTCGGCATCTCGAAGGAACTCGAAGGTGGCTAACCCCTTGTAGCCCACCGCTTCAGCACCAGCTACCACCTTGGCACCAATCTCATCACGTACTTCTTCAGATAGCCAAGGGCCCTCTTCGATGATTTTCTGATGCCTCCTTTGGATGGAGCAGAACCTCTCGCCGAAATGAATAGCCTTGGAACCGTCACCAAGCACTTGAAATTCGATGTGTTGGGCCCCTTCGATGTATTTCTCCACGAACACCCTATCGTCCCCGAAAGCCGACAATGCGCGACCTTGGCACAGCCTCAATGCAGTTTCAAAGTCATCTGCAGACTCTACGATCTGCATACCTATCCCTCCACCGCCAGCCGCCGCCTTGATCATCACTGGATAGCCGATGTCCTCAGCCATGACCCGAGCTTCCTCCTCGTTCGATATCGATTTACCAGAACCTTGGGCAACGGGTAGGCCCGCTCTCACCATCGCATCTCTGGCGGATAGTTTGTCTCCAAGCAGTCTGAGGACCTTGGGACTTGGTCCGATGAAGGCTATGTCCTCCTCAGCCAGTCTCTCCGCTAGAGCCGGATTCTCGGCTAGGAATCCGTATCCAGGATGCACTGCATCTGCACCGACCTCCTTGGCAGCGGAGACGACTGCTTCGATATCGAGGTAGGAGGCCAGAGGATCATCGCGCGCGATGAACACGCCCTCATTGGCCAGTCGGACCGGGAGGGTCAATCTGTCATCTCGCCCGTGGATGACTACGGCTTCGACACCCAGTGAACGTAGAGAGCGGAGTATGCGAAGTGCGATTTCGCCACGATTGGCGATGAGCACTCGGCGGAACATGATGAATCGCTCCTAGCGTGCGCCGTATGAGGAATGCGGAGCAGTAGAGGTCAGTAAACATCTCTGAGATACCGCTTCTCGGTCTTCATCAGGCCGGTCTCGACGAACTCCTTGGCCTGCTCTTCTGACATACCACCGAACTCTGAGCAGATTTCTATGAGAGTAGTGTGAACGTCTCTGGCCATGTAATTCTTGTCGCCACAGACATAGAAGTACCCGCCACCGTCAATCCAATTCCAAATCTGCTCACCGTTCTGCTTCATCAGGTGCTGAACGTAGACCTTCTCCGAGCCTGCACGGGACCATGCTAGGTCGTGACGATCGATGAGTCCGCTATCCTTCCATGCCTCCATCTCCTCGCGATATAGGTACTCCCCCTCTTCGGTCCAGTCGCCGAAGAACAGCCAGTTGCGCCCGCTCGCGCCGTCTATCTCACGTTGCTGCAGGAAGGCCCTGAATGGAGCGATTCCCGTTCCCGGGCCTACCATTATGACGTCTGTCGAGCCGTCCTCGGGCAGGACGAATGACCTAGTCGGAGACATGAATACGCCAATCTCGGTTTCATCAACCTCGCAATAGTCGGCCATAAATCCGGTGCAAAGCCCGGCCCGATCACGCTCGTGGTGATTGTAA
>DAUV01000103.1:0-10033 GCA_002505325.1 Euryarchaeota archaeon UBA623
ATACCAATTGTATCCCATGAGATTGGTCCACTCAGCGAGGTGGCTGATTGTGTCTCGAGCCGGATCTATTGTGACTGAGATGATTACGACTTCATCAGAATATTCACCGAGGTTTTGGTCGATGTAGTCTAGGTTGGCCGAAATGACCAGGCATATATCGGGGCAAGAGGTATAGACGAATGCAACTACTACCACTTTACCTTCGTATTCAGAGAGAGTGAACGACTCCCCATTTTGGTCGAAGAGAGTGAAGTCGGGTGCTTCAGGCGGTTCCCTATACTCGACCCCGAATAAATCAACTCCATCATCGGATGCAATGCATCCTGGGAGGAGCAGGATGCAGGCAAGTAGGGGAGCAACTATTTCCTTGCGCATATTCATTCCTCCAGCAACATGTAGATGTCTTCGAGGACCATCTCCGCATTCCAGTCAGCGTCGCCCCACCAGACCCTCTGACGCATCTGCTTGTCCACGATGATGGTCCCAGTCGTGTGGTTCACCCAGTAGGTAAGCGGATGGTGCATTATCTTGACATCGCCATCGGACTGCTGGGTCTCTAGCCCGCAGCCGTTGTCGTCGACAGCCTCTCCTTCAGGGGTGCCAGAGCAGATATCGAAACCATCTGCCACTCCATCAGAGTCCTCATCGGACGCATAGGTCTTGAGACCGACATCGAAGTTCGACCAGACTCCCTCTATGTCGGAGATGTCGCTGGCATTGGAAGTTGTAAGGTGAGGCCAGTCCAACCCTCTCTGCTCGGCGTAATTCGCTAGAACCGAGGAGTTGTCAACCCAAGGGTCCACAGTAATCGACAGGATTGCGACCTCAGAACCGTAACTGTCTCCGAGCTGCTCAGAGATGAAGTCGAGATTGGCACTGACGATAGGACAGATGTCTGGGCAGCGTGTGAACAGGAATGCGACTACAATCACTTTGCCTTGCAATTGAGACAGCGAGTAGTAGTCACCATTCTCGTCCATCAACACAAAGTCATCGACAGGCATCGGTGGGTCGATGTCCTCGCCGTAGAACACATCAGACTCCGTATTTCCAAGACATCCCGCCAGAACGACACTGACAGTCATCAGAATTGCTAGGATTCGCCTCACTCCTCCTCATCTCCCTTCACGTTGCGAATAACCCAAACAATTGCAGCGGCACCAGCCATTAGCACGGCAGCACTCAGAAGCATACTCGACATATCGCCCTCTTCAGGTTCGCTCGGATCTGGGCCGAATACGAAGCCTTCAGGGGGCAAGGTCTCAGTGTGGTTGTCTAGCACTATGGTAAGGTCGATACTCTTCCACAGACTGCCATTCGAGTAGACTCTGACCTCGTACCCCCCTTCGCTCCAGTTGGCAGGTTCCAACCATAAATGGCACTCGTCTTCAGTGGATGATGAATTTGAGGGGCCAGCGACACAATCCATCTCTTCCGTGCCGTCTCCATCACTGTCGATGACCACTCTTCGATTATAGTCAGCCGTATTGACGAAAATCAGAGTATCGTTCTGTATGACTTGCGCAGTATCTGGCTGGATTGACTCGTTGCGCATGATGAACGAGAACGTGTTAGCCCCATGAGCCGCTGCAGTTGGCATCATCAGAATCAGAACGAGAATAGCGGCAAGCGCTTTCACACGCATCTGAATCAACTCAGTCATCACTCGCCTCGGCCTGCCAGAGGGCCGGGTAGTTGTAGCGAGGGTCGTAGTCCTCGTCGAACTGCACGACGTAGATCCCACTGACCATCTCTGAGATTAGAACGAAGCCCCGTGGATCATATTGGAGGCCCCAGTCGAACGGTATCATGCATGATGCCCAACAATCGGCCATATCATATCCCATCGACTCGCTAGCGTTGTCAGTCCACTCGGGACCTGAAGGCAGGTAATATCCTACAGTATGAGTGGGGGCGAGTTCAACTATCGCCGTGTATCCTCGATCAGGCTCAGGGTAGCCGTTCTCCCAGACCAACTCGTCCCATGAATGGCCATGATCGGTTAACCAAGCACCTGCATGATAGTGGGTCCAATAGGCGTGACCGTTGAGACCGACGTCACCATTGTGCGGGCTGTAGATGTAGCCGCCAGGGATGTAGTGCTGAGGATGGCTGCTACCGTTGGCAAGCATGCCTTGGCCCGGAAGTCTCCATTTGGAAACGAGGAACGGCTTGGTTGGATCGGTCGTATCAATAGTCCATAGGTATCCTGTATGATTGTCGTTGGAGCCGTACTCAGGGGCGATGATTGTGTAATGCCTCCAGTTCTGACCATAGCTCGCATCTTCGGGCCCGGTTCCACAGCTGGCAGGCCATTCTGACATAGGATCATATTCGCTGATACCATCGCAGACCAGATTCTTGAACGGAATTGCATAGTGGATGTTGCCGTTGCCCTGGCCAGCGTCGAGCCACTCTTCGGCAGACATGTCAGCATGCCCACCTCCATCGGGGCCATACCACCCACTGTCATCAGATGAGCACCCCAACCACCGACCTATCTCTTGTGGCCAAGTAATGCCCATCGCGTCAGCCACCTGCGGTGGTTCAGTGACGTCCACAATCCTCAGACCAGCATCCCAGTAAGATGCAATCAGAAGTTTCTGCTTGGTCACAGGGTGGACGAAGAAGACGTGATCATGATTGAAAACCGAGCCGCCGCAGGTGGTCTGTCCTTCGGGAGTATAGGCTCCCCAGCGGAGTATCTCACGACTCGAGTTTTGCTGCTCGTCATTAGAAGTTGGATTCCATGATTCAAATCCCAGAGGGACGTAGAATACCTGAGTGCCTTTGACAGGACCTCCGCCTGCAACCATTTCTGGATAGGGGTCAGCACCGAACAGGAATAGGTGACACTCCTCTCCGGACCACAGTGGATTGGCAGGATCCCAGTCGCAATAGACGTGTACATCTTGATTGTGGAAGCCGGCCGGAGGATTGTTCCACTCAGCGACCTTGATTGGACTGGTTTTGTCCCCTACATAGATGACGTCGAGGCGATTCGTCCCACTATTGGCATCGTCGTCGTTAGGTATTGGGTCGAGCTCGCTGTTGGTAAGCTCATGGTTCACCAGCACCCAGTTGTTGTCGGGAGTGACTTTGATGTCTATCATCCGGGCAATCTCTGCGTAGTATGTTGAGAGCAATTGTATGTTGTTAGGGCTGCTGATGTCGAGAATCTCAAACTGATTGTAACTAGAGACATAAGCGTAGCAACCACCACTGCCGTCAGCGTAGATTTCGCAGTCCTCGTGGAAGTTGCCCTCGATGGCTATCTCCGAGTTGTCCCCTGGAGTCGGCGCGACGTTCTTCCATTCTGGATAGCAAGGCCGTCCGGCCGTGTTGTCCAAGGCTGCAGGAGGTTTGACCTCGCCATCGCAGTTGAGATTGTGGTAGTCTATCAGATTGGCATTAGGAGTATACAGTCTGTGGGCCAACATGTCGTTGTGCGAGTGATTGGCGTCCTCGATCTCGATTACAGGGTCGACCCAAGTGTATCCATCATCGGCCGAATCGCCTCCGGTGATGAATGAGAGGCATCCAGACAGCGGTGCTAGCACCATCAGCGCGACCATCATCAGCATCGGAGCGTTTCTCAGTCCGGACATGGGCAAGCCTCGCAATCGCCGACGAATACGGCCGGTTGTTCAATGCACCGGTCGCCCGAGCGCTACGCGCTTGGGCGTTATTGGTCCAATGGAATGCCGTATGGCTGGTCAATGTCCAGTTGAACGATGTAAAGTCCCGTGGTGATGCATGACAGGTAAGTGTAGCCTTTGTGGTACTCAGCGGCCCAGATGAATGGAGTCCATCCGAAGTCGTAGTACGCGCTATCTAACGGCTCGCCGTCAGCTCCGTGAGACAGGTGATAGCCAACGGTCGCAGACATGTGAACATCGGACTTGTTGCCGTCCTCAAGTCCCTTTGCCATCAACGTCTCGATATCCATAACCCAGAGCCCCGCATGGTAGCTACTGAGGTAGATTCTACCGTCCCAAGCTCCACCATGGCTGTTATCGGGCAATCCAGGCAATCCGGTCTGGAAGATCTGAGTGTCGGCATTATGGGGGCTGAATAGCAACCACTCCTCTCCCCCGGGGATGTGGTGATCGAGTGCGAACGGGTTCTCCCATCCATGGATTAGTTGAGGCATGAAGCGAACGTTTCCGTTTACCTCCTCATACGGAGTCGTGTCAAGCAAATAGGCCATGCCGGTGCCAACAGTGGTCTCAAGGACCTCAGTAGCGAGAATGGTCAGGTGCATCTTGCCTGGAGGATATCCGAGGTGCGAGGCGTCGACCATGTCGTCAATCGGCTCGGCGTAGTGTATGTAGGACGCCCGACCGCCGTTTTCGTTGCCAGTGCAGCCGCAGTCAATCTCGCCGTCGCCGTCGAAGTCTTCAAACTCCATCCACTGCCCTACTTCTGGAGCTCTCCAAGTACAACCAGCCTGTGTGCCTCCTGAGAGTCTGCATAATGATCCGTGCCACATGTACTCGACGAGATCTTTGTTGGGGTGTGGGACATCAGAGACGTCGAAGATCCTCAGGCCGGCCTCCCAGTACGCTCCGTAGACGTAGGTTCTACCGAAGCGCGGGTCGTTGGAATCTTCTCCCGGCCAGGTCTGCACGGTCATGTCATGGATGTATATCCAACCGCCCAGAGTAGACTCCCAACTTACTTCAGCCTCACCTACCTTGACAATTCGCGGCAGGTCGCCGTAGCCAGCGAAGTTCAGGTGGGCAACAGTGATGCCTCCGCAAGCATCACCTTGGCCAACGTCACAGGATTCGTAGTCAGGGTTGGCGACGAAGATGTACCACTCGTTGTCTATCATATGAGCGTAGAGGTTGTGCGGCCCACTTGGGTGGTCGACGTCGTACCACGCATCAACGAAACTAGGATCAGTCTTGTCGGTGACATCCACTAGGGTAACAGTGACTTGTGCAGGGTCTTCCCAGTTGCCCACATTTGGATCCGCAGCCCCAGGGTCAACTATCTGGTTCTGCACTATGACGTACTCTCGCCCGTTGTACTCGAGGTACTTGACATCAAGGACTTGTGTATTCGGGTCATAGTACACGCCAGTAACCGTGGTGTTTGAGGGATCGGTGACATCGACGATATGCATCTCAGTCCATCCGGCGATATATGCGTAGGTCTTACCATCAGGAGATTCTGCGACCTGAATTTCGGCGTTACCCGGGGCTGTCAGTTCGTTGAACGAGACAGGCTGAATATTATCGGTATACATCATGTGCTGGCTTGCATTCCTGTGGTCATGCTCCTCATCCTGCATCAGTGGATCGAGCATCATGCTAGAACTCGCACCGTCATCATCTGCCACGTCTGACATCATCATCACAGCAGTTGCAGCTGCTACTACACAGACAGCAAGTCCGATGGCCAGAATGGTGCGTTGCGAATCCACTGGTCGCCGCGAGCCTGCCGGTCATGTTGAAGCCATCGCCCCGCTACGGCGGGGCGTGCGCGGAGTCTGTATGTTGACAGTCGGACTGTCACTACTGCTGCTGGCCACCCCAGCCACTGCTCACGACACCAAGGAGTACACCATGCTTCTAAAGGAGGATGGTGTGACTCCAGACGGAGTTTCTTCAGGTGTTTTGGTCTCCACAGACTCGTTGTTCTTCTACAATGTTGACAGCCGCGCAGAGGCCATTCACAGAGTCCTAATCGATGCTGATGGGGATGGGGTGTTTGAGGGTGTGGATGACATGGCTACGGCCTGGCTCTCTCCCTCGTGCGAGCTGAACGAGACTGGTGACAGGGCAGATCCAGATTGCGAGGTGACCGAACTGGTACTACTCGACCCATCGAACGGCCTGCTTCCCGGAAATATCTCGATGCTGCATCAGATCGAGCACAACCAGTCCATGGTCGAGTTTGCCTTCACCGTCAGCTTCTCTGTAGACCAACACACGGTACTGGACAATCTTCCGACCGGACCTGAGGGGGAGCAGTCAGGGGGCAACGACCTCCTCGCACTGGTCCTGATGACTTCATTGGCTGGGATAGTGATTCTCCTGCCTAGACTGATGGGCTCAATCGAGGATGAGTGAGTATCGGACGACGGTTGCACTCAAGAACTCCAGCCGATTCGAACTGTCAAGGGCGCTTAGCTCAGCTTGGAAGAGCACCTGGTTTGCAACCAGGTGGCCGGGGGTTCAAATCCCCCAGCGTCCACCATTGAACTCAATCAAATACACTCATCATTCGGCAGTGAGCTGAGCCAGTATCTTCAGTAGACCCCTGAGGGTTACCTCACTGATTCCCGAGACCTTGCAGACTTCGCTTTGAGTCCTTGGTGAGGAGCTTTCCTGTGAAGCTTTGTAGATGATTACTCCGGCGATGCCTGAGGGCTTCTTACCCTGCCAGTCTAGATTGTCCTTGACGGAGTCCCAAAGGCTCCTGACATCACCTAGTACACGAGGCGGCAGACCGAGGTCTGAATGGAATTTCTCGAAGTACTCCTCTGGCCCAGTGATGTGGTGCGTGCCCAGCATCCTAGCAACTAGTCTGATGGTCCGCTTGAGCTCCTTTTCCTCAACTGCCTCGATCATGTCGAAGGCCTCTGCAACATCCTCTATTCTACGGGGTATCTTAGCCTCCCTTGCGGCGATGTAGACGCAGGCCGCAGAAACGCCACGGATACTGCGTCCGGTGACGAGACCACGTTCGACTGAGTGCCGGTACAGAGAAGCCGCCTCTTGTTCTATCTGAGACGGCAAATCTCCGCGGTCGCGGATGAATTGCATTGCCTTCGAGAGATTGCGGCTGCGGCTGTCACGAGTCTTACTGCGCTGGTCAATACGCTGTCGACGCCTCCACTCGCGCAGTGCCTTACCAGACATACCATGTCGCTTGGCACCGCCTGCAGTGAGATCTGAGCGACGAATCTCGGTAGAAAGTCCCTTGTCGGACAAGGTGAGTGTTGTAGGTGCGCCCACACGACTCCTGTCGTCACCGTCAGAGTGGTTAATCCACTCTGCCCCAGGGTCAATCATGTTCTCGGCTGCAATATAGCCGCACTCTGAGCAAGAGGTCTCGCCTCTGATATCGTCGGTGTCCCATGAATTGGCTCCGCACACTTTGCAAGGGCCCGTAATAGATTCCGTACCACGCTCCTTAGATGGACGTCGTGCGGGTCGAATCGGCTTTGTACGGCTTCGCTTCTGTGAAGCACGCTCAGATTCATCGGTCTGCCTAGCAGTGTCTCGTTCCATCTTCTCAACTCGCAGTTGTATAGTAGGGTCCTTATTATTTAAGCCTTCGTATTCGGTGCTCATTGTTCTCTCTCTGCTTGCAAGCCTCTTCTCAGTGGTCCGCTTTCCCGTAACTTCTTGCACCCCTCGGCCCTCCTTCGACACGTGTCTGAAGACGGGCTGACCAGGACAGCGCTGTACGAGGCCCATCTCGATGCAGGTGCGAAGATGGTCGACTTCCACGGTTTCGAACTACCAATCTGGTACTCTTCGATTCAGGAGGAGCATCTAGCGACGAGGGCCGGTGCCGGCCTATTCGACGTGTCCCATATGGGCTTCCTTCGGTTCTCTGGCGACGGTGTTCGTTCATGGCTGAGTAGCATTTCTACTCAAGAGTATTTGAACTTCGCAAGCGGTAGGTGTGGATATACCCACTTCCTTGATTATGAGGGGCATATCATCGACGACATGATCTTCGCAGTGAAGTCTGAGAACGAAGTCCTTGGAGTTCCCAACGCTTCAATGGTAGAAGTAATGCTCGATTGGTTCTCATCTCATCTTCCTGAAGACGGCTCGATTACCATTGACGATATTTCGGATGAGACTAGTATACTCGCTCTCCAAGGTCCATCGTCAACCGCCGTGCTCAGAGAGGTGCTTGGCGAAGCCAATGCTATCGGCAGATTCCGTTGCCAAGAAATAGCCGGCAACAAACTCGAAATCTCAGGATGGATACAGGGTACCGGGTACACTGGAGAGCCCGGGGTCGAGATCTTCCTGAGCAACACTGACGCACCACGTTTGTGGGCAGCTTTACTCGAAGCAGGCGCCGTTTTGGGTCTGGTTCCGGTTGGACTAGGTGCTAGAGATACCCTGCGTCTTGAGAAGGGCTACTTGCTATCTGGTCAGGATTTTCTTTGGCCCGGCCTTGGCGTCGAGCCGGAGGCCAATCTGCCCGATGGATTCCTAGCTAGGGATACCGGAGAGACTGCTGTGCCATACGGCCTCGACACTGAGCACGACTTTGTCGGAAAGCATAGTGTGGTCGAATCGCTCAAGTCTGGAGCTAAGTGGCATGGACTAGAGTGCTTGGAGAGAGGTCCCTCGCCAAGGCCAGGTCACGCCGTGCTTTCAGCCGATGAAGAGGGTGCGAGCGTACTCGGCTATGTCACCAGTGGAGGCCCCTCGCCGAGCCTAGGGCGAACAGGGATTGCGATGGCATACCTACAGTCATCTAGTCTGGGTCAGGATGTCTGGATACAGTCGAGCCCGCGAAAAAGGGTCAAGGCGAGCATCAGAAGGCCACCATTCGTGTGATTTACACCAAAAGTAGTGTGGTCCGCCGGGCAAATCCTCATTGCTGTTCGCCTTTTTCGCGGGGCATGATGGAGCGCGCACGGGGAACTATCGAGGCCGTAGCAATCAAGAATTTGCAGGAAGTCCTCCGTAAGAAGGGCATAAGCGCAGAGGCCCTGTTTTCAAAATATGACTTAGATGGCAACGGCAGTCTTTCCGACAACGAGTTCGCGAATGCTCTTGAGTCGATTACCGGCCAGCGGGCACCTGAGGCCATATTGAGGGCAGTGTTTGGGGCCCTCGATACCAATTCGGACGACTCGGTAGATCTCTCTGAGATTTTGGCCATGATGGACGGGAATTCGACTGATTCTATCCCCGCTGGAGGGGGCGTTTCAATCTCCGGCCATCCCAACGAATCCTACAATGGAGAGTACGACCTTCAAGAAATTCAAATCAACGGTAAGGCTTGGTACAGGAGCGCCGGAGGAAGCCGCCTTTACTTCTACAACGCCAACAGTGGCGGCGCACCCTCATGGAGTCTCGACGACAGAGAGCAGGACGGCAGCAATGACTGGTACAGAGGTGGCTGGTCGCGGCCAAGGGGTGATGGATCACTACCCACAGGAACCAGAAGATGGGTCGGCGTGGGTAAAATCACCATCTCCGTCGCTGGCGAATCGAACGAGTCATCTGCTGATGATACCGCTTCCAGAGTCACTCCAAATCCCTTTGGTGATACTGAACAAATCAAAATCACTCTGCCGCGGTCGTCGTTCAAGAGCGGCGAGAATATCGATTTCTCCTTCACCACCTACGAACTACCAGGAGACGCCTGGATAGGAATCGTACCGGCAGAGATTCCGCACGGCGACGAGGCGGTCAACGACCAGCACGAAACTAGTTACAAATATCTCGAAGGTAGAACCAGCGGCGATTTCACTCTACCCAACCCAGGATTAGGAGAATGGACTCTGAGGTTGCACGACACGGACAACAATGGGCGCGAGTTAGCCTACGTACCGTTCAAGGTCTTAGGTTATGAAACACCTCTAACGCCTCTTCCAGATTCTGAGACAGATAAATCAGAATTTGATATGGTAACAGAAAATTTCATCGAGTTGGCATCCAAGATGGAGCATTCCATCAATGAGGGGAATTTGTCAGTCGAGCAGGCAAGAGCGATTGCTGATACGGAGGTCAATAAGGAGATTGAAAAACTGCCTTTCTCTGTACAGTCAGCCGCCCGAAGAATTTGGAGAATTCGTGCTAACTCTATACAGGAACAAATCGTTTCGAGATTGCCAAGCCCCGAGGCCGTCGCTGCTGGAACAGCTGCAGTAGGTGTTGCTGGTGTAGTCGTTGCTGACATACAAGACAACGCAGAGGAAAAAATAGTTGAGGAAGAGTACGCGGAAGTAGCACCTCCTGAGCCTGCAGATGGGATGTATGACAGCCACGATTCATGGCATGAGAAACGTCATATCGATATCCCCGATCAAGTTGACATCCCC
>DAUV01000103.1:10385-12933 GCA_002505325.1 Euryarchaeota archaeon UBA623
TGACGTCCCCGATCAAGTTGACGTTCGCAAACAACGCGGTTCAAGTTGGCACGACAGTCACCGCGTCACTACATCTGATAGGGTATCCGTACCTGATAGGGTCGAAGTTGCCTCACGCAGGAGACTCCCCCCTTCTCGTAGTGGGGCCGAGACTCGAGAAGTAGCTACACTGGCCGAAGCACCTCTGGCCGATGCAAATGTTGCAACCCCCTCTGGTAGTCTCTCTGATCTCGTCGCTGCATTTTCCGAGGCTAGGATGCTTTCAGAGCAGAGAAGACTCGCTGACTCCGTTGAGGGACAATCTCACAACGTTTCGATAAAGGTCACAACCGCCCCAGAACGCACTTTTGGAATAGGTGTGGATGATGCATATAGGGGTGGAAGCACTGTTATTGCTGAGATTGCTGGAGTCGGCGAGGTCGAAATCCGACTTCGAAACGATGCTGATTCGGGCTTATTCCGAAGTGGCTCTGAGCATTCTCTGAATACTTCCCTCGCTGGGTGGAACGGTATTCGCAAGCGACTGATACTGAGCGCTCAGTGACCTGCGGCCTCGAAGGCCTCAGCAATCATCTCTTCAAGGCTGATCTCTGGTCTGAAACCAAACCTCTCCTCGAGCACCCATGCGTCGACGATTCCGAAGACCTCTCCTCTATCGCTTTGTCCGAACTCTGGGTCGCAACCGGTCCTCTGCTTGTAGGACGACGCTAAGTCCTCCATTGTGATTCCTTTACCCGAGCCGACCGCAATACTCTCTCTGGTCGGAGGCGGGTTTGAAAGAACCGCATCGATTACTCTGACTAGGTCTTGGACATGGATGAAGTCCTTGAGATCGGACCCATCTCCTGGAATGTTTATCCAGCCAATCTGGGACTCCTCGGCCCATTTATGGAGCAGACCGTTTCCCGGCGGGCCTTCCAGAGGTACTCCTTGGACATTCGATGCCCTGATGATGCTCACGGGCCGTTCAGCCTCGGCCCGTTCCAACGCATTTTCCTCTACCCACAATTGTCCCTCGGCTGCGATGTCACGAGGAGCTAGTGTAGACTCGAGTCCGTAGTACGGATCTCCGGGGTTCCACTGCGGGTGTACACGCAGGGTCCCTAGGATTACCAGATGTATCCCGCCGTGTCTATCGACTGCATCTAGAATTGGTCTAGAGGCTTCTCTCATCGAGATATAGGCCTCCCTGTCGGTACGTCCCACTGAGGTATCGATGGGGCGTGAATTAATGTGTATAAGGGCGCGGCAGGGAGTTAGCATGGCATCGAGTGAAGTGGCATCAGAAAGTGCCTCATCAGGCACCACTACAGCGGAGTCACCAAGCATTTCAGCGATGTAAGGTGCGACGAACGCGTCAGATGCCGAGATTGCAACCTTCATGCTATCGAGACGGACTCCCTTAGGGCGATTAAGAGTGTGTCGGTGGTCCGACTAGGCCACCGACGAACATTGAAGGCTCCCGCTATTCTCCTCGATGCGCCGAGAGGCGGGAGAATGCCACAGTGGACCAGTTGCCAAATCTCGGAAGAGAGCAAGAGATGCTCATTGAAATGGGAATGAGTTCGCTCGACGAGTTGTTCTCAGACATTCCCGAGGATATCCGGAGAGACACCCCTCTGCCCCTTCGAGGCCCACAGTCAGAGGAGGAAATATGGGCGGATGCCCAGCGACTGCTAGGGGCCAATGTGAGCCTTGACGACAGACCAAGCTTCCTCGCAGCCGGACTTGCTAGAAACTTTGTACCCACTATGGTCGGAATGCTCGCGACCCGTGGAGAGTTCCTGACGTCTTACACTCCATACCAGCCTGAGGTCAGTCAGGGAATGCTACAGGCGATGTGGGAATTCCAGACGATGGTGAGCGAACTAGTCGATCTGCCGGTGGCAAACGTTTCGATGTACGACGCATCAACTGCAGCGGCCGAGGCCATCACTTGTGCCGTGCGAGTTCACCGGCGCAAATCGTCACAGAACAACATCGTCTACGTCTCGATGTTTGTACCTCCACAAAGGCTTGAGGTTATCAGGAACTACACTCAGGGCAGCGGTCTAGAGATTAGGATTCTGGAGCATCTCGAAGATGGCCACATAGACATGGACTCCGCTGCCGAGGCTGCTGGCTGTTGCGCTGTCTATGTAGAGCAACCAAGTGCATTCGGTATCCTTGACCCTGGTCTGATGAATCTGAAGGAGATTATTGGGGAGGAGACGGCACTCATCGTTGGTGTAGACGTCGTGTCTCTCGGCATTGTCGCGCCCCCGGGTAACTGGGGTGCAGATATTGTTGTTGGCGAAGGCCAGCCATTCGGCATCGGCCCGACCGCTGGCGGGCCAATCTACGGTATCTTTGCCTGCGGTGAGAGATACACCAGACAGATGCCAGGGAGAATCGTCGGTCTGACAAGCGATGTAGACGGAAAACGCGCATTCACACTCACGTTGTCGACGCGTGAACAGCACATCCGCAGGCACCGCGCGACCTCGAACATCTGCTCGAACGAGACCTTGATTGCACTGATGGGAGCCATGCACATGGCGCTTCTAGG
>DAUV01000103.1:13340-17532 GCA_002505325.1 Euryarchaeota archaeon UBA623
GATGACATCGAGCTGATTAATCCTCAGGCATGCAACTTCAGGGAGTTCGCTGTCAAGCTCCCTGGGGAGGCCTCAGACGCTCTGGCCTACCTAGACGCCAAGGGTGTGCTTGGCGGATTCGATTTAGGAGTCTGGTGGGATGGCATGTCTAATTGCCTTCTCATAGGTGCCGACGAGCGCACTAGCGAGTCTGATATCGAAACACTCGTGGCAGGACTTTCTTCATGGCTTGAGGGGGCTGATTCATGAGCGATCTGTTCGCTTTCAAAGGCGCGGAGGGCGCGGGATGGTCGCAGCCCCTCCCTTCGCTAGGTGTCGATGAATCATGGTCCACAGTTCCAGAATCTCTGCGACGCTCCTCTCCTCCTGGTTGGCCCCGAGCCAGTGAGCCGGAACTGGTTCGCCATTATACTTGGTTGTCGAGGAGGAATTTCGGCATCGACACCGGATTCTACCCTCTGGGTTCGTGCACTATGAAGCACAACCCCAGACTTAACGAAAGAATTGTCCAACTGCCAGGAATAGACCGTATCCACCCTCTGCAACCAGAGCACCAGATTCAGGGTCTTCTAGCGATATTCTTTGAGATGCAGGAGATGCTCGCAATCTGCTCGGGAATGGATGAGGTGACGCTGCAACCGGTTGCAGGAGCGCAGGGAGAGTTCACCGCCATGCGCTGCATTCAGGAGTACCATCGCAGCATTGGCCAAGGTCACCGTGACAAAGTCATCGTCCCAGATTCCGCACACGGCACCAACCCCGCTTCGGCGGCGATGTGCGGCTATGACATCATAGAAATCCCGAGCGCGGCTGATGGCAGAATCGATCTCGCTGCACTCAATGAAGCAGTGGGCGATGACACAGCGGCGATGATGATCACCAATCCTTCTACGCTCGGTGTCTTCGAGCCTGACATCTCTCGTGCCGCCGAGATGGTTCACACAGCCGGCGGCCAGATGTACTATGATGGTGCTAACTTCAATGCCATTCTAGGTAAGACTGACCCTGGTCGGATGGGTTTCGATGCAGTACACTACAACTTGCACAAGACCTTCAGTCAGCCACATGGTGGTGGCGGCCCGGGTAGCGGCCCAATTGGGGTGAAGTCGCACCTCGCAACCTTCTTGCCCAGTCCGATAGCCAATCGCAGGGAGCGAGTCGAAGATGACCCTACTGGAGTGGGCGACGGCTACTGGTATGTATGGAAAGAGGTAGGCGAGTCCAGTATCGGCAAAGTCCAGCAGTGGCACGGCAATTCAGGTGCCGTGGTCCGCGCCTGGGCGTTCTACCGTAGGTATGGTAGAGAGTTAGAGCGGATGAGTGAACACGCTGTCTTGAATGCCAACTACCTACGTCACCGTATCATGAATCCCGATTCGGATACTGCAGCGAGGATGCACGCAATGCCGCTAGATGGGGCCCCTGCCGAGGTGGTGAAGCACGAATTCACTTTGTCCATGAGCGCTCTGAAGGATGCAGTCGGCGTCACTGGTAGAGATGTGGCCAAGAGGTTGCTAGACTACGGCGTCATGGCTCCAACGCTATACTTCCCCATGATTGTCCCTGAATGTCTGATGATTGAACCCACTGAGACCGAATCGAAGGAGGTCATGGACCGTTTCGCCGCTGACTTTCATACGATATTGAGTGAGGATCCAGAGATAGTAACCACCGCACCTCACTCCACCGATGTCAGGAGGGTGGATGAGGTATGGGCGGCTCGCAATTTGGTTCTCCGACATCCCGGTCCCGAGTGATAGCCGAAGCGGACAATACCTGACGGCCCTTGCGGACTCCATGGAAGCGGGGCTGGACCACCAGTGGCTGACAGGCGAACCTAGGTGGCGAAAGCTTCCCGACGACTCCTCGCAGCAAGTTACCGAGAGGAGTGAGTTGAATCCGCCCGAGTCTTGGCTGAGCACAACTGCTCAAGAGGGCGGTAAGGGATGGGCTAGACAGCACCTGCGACCCATCGCCCCGTCGATACTGATGCCCCTTGCATGGTCTCCGCTGTTCCTATTACTCTCTGCTATCCCTCTAATTCTCCCCGATCGCCTCCCCATCGATGATCAGAGCGTAGCAGCACTGTTCTTCACTCTGACATGGTTACTGATTCTGATACCTCTCTATCTAGTCCGTTCTGCCCAGCCGATGTCTGATGGTACTCTCTTGTCCTTGCCTTTCGACTGGGCGACCTTCGCCGGTGCTTCGGCTATTTTCGCACTTCACATACTATTGAGTCCAATATTCGGTTGGGTTTCTTACGCTCTATTTTGGGTCGTATGGTTTCGCTCATTCCGCCAAATCGAGAAAATATTACAAATCCCGGCAGCTAGGTGGCTCCTACCAATCGACCAGTCAGCTTGGAAATCGTCATCTCAGTTATCTTCTGAGTGGCAGGTGATTTCCGAGAGATGGACCACTGGTTCAATTGCTAGGTCCGGCTGTGAGTACGGGCACTTGGTGATTGCAGGAGCCAGTCGCGGTAGTAACCGGTTCCTCGCACTCGCTCTGCTCGATAGCGCTGGTTTCGTACACGACCCCTTCTCCGAAGGGCCAGTCAGAAAGGCTCTGGTCACCAATCTACTGTCACAACCGCCGGTAGCCGACTTTGGACTAGAGTGGCCCGAGAGACTACTCGTCGGTGACACGCAGAGCGACGACACCACTTCGACGGCAGGCATTTGAACCGACTACGTCCCGGCAGTGCATGGACGTCTGCATACTGCTGGGGTCCAAGACTGACCTGCCGGTCGCCAACAAATGTACTACTGTACTCTCTGAGTTCGAAATCTCGCACGAAGTCAGAGTTGCTTCGGCCCATAGGGCCCCCAAGTATCTAGAAGGAGTCGTGGCCTCTGCTATCGAAGACGGGTGCCAGATTTTCATTGGGATGGCAGGGATGGCAGCGGCCCTTCCAGGGGTGGTTGCAGCGATGACCACCCTGCCGGTAATCGGCGTCCCAGTAGGGGGCAAGGTACCACTAGATAGCCTGCTTTCGATAGTCCAAATGCCACCTGGGATGCCCGTGGCAACCGTAGGCGTTGACCGTGGCGATAACGCCGCCGTGCTAGCCATTCAGATGCTCGCTATGAGCGACGATGATCTTGCCTCCAGATTCTCCGAGTGGAGAAAGTCACGCACTGCTAGAGTCATCGCGGACGACGAGTCACTGAGGGAGTGAACGCTTGATGCAAACTCAGATGCTAGTAGACGAAGCGGTCGAGGCCCTGCAGTCCCAGATTAACGACACAACAATCATCGCCTGTTCTGGGGGCATAGACAGCACGGTTGCCGCAGTGTTAGCTCACCGTGCCGTAGGGAATCTCTTACACTGCGTCTACGTCGACACTGGCCTGATGCGCAAGGACGAATCAGATGAGGTCGCACATATGTTTTCTGACCTCGGTATTGAGCTCAAGGTAGTGGACGCCTCGGAGCGCTTCTTGAACCATCTTTCAGGAGTCACTGACCCAGAGGAGAAGCGCAAGGTCATTGGAGAGCAATTCATTCGAGTCTTCGAAGACGAACAGGAAGGTTGCGGAGCAAAATTTCTAGTTCAGGGCACCATAGCTCCTGACTGGATAGAGTCAGGCGGCGGCAACCGTGACGTCATCAAGTCGCACCACAACGTCGGCGGACTCCCTGAGGATGTCGACCTAGTCATAGTCGAGCCACTGCGTGAGTTCTACAAAGACGAGGTTCGCGCTATCGCCCGCGACCTTGGTATCCCTTCGAGCGAACGCCAGCCGTTTCCTGGCCCGGGACTCGCAGTTCGGGTTCTCGGTGATATCACACCGGACAGGGTAGCTGCTTGCCGCGAGGCTTGCCATATTGTTGAGACTCACTTGCAGGCTGCGGCGGCTGAGGGCAGATGCGAGTTGCCATGGCAGTATTTCGCAGCCCTACTTCCGGTCAAGAGTGTAGGCGTGCACGGTGACGCACGCGTGCACGGTGAGACAGTAGTGGTGAGAGCAGTGACGAGTCTAGATGGCATGAGTGCTAAATTCTCGGAGATACCACACGATGTATTGGCTGAAATAAGTACAGAGATTACTAATTCACTCAAGGGGAATGTGAACCGGGTAGTCTACGATATCACTCACAAACCACCCGGAACAATTGAGTGGGAGTAATCCGATTCTTTGATGAAGGATGGGGCCAGCCGCGAGTCAGGCCGACATAGCTTAGT
>DAUV01000061.1:0-1446 GCA_002505325.1 Euryarchaeota archaeon UBA623
GGGAATGGCTGCTGCCTCGAGAGAAGAAGATTAACGACGCTGTGGCTCAATATCACAACAAGCCGGCTACGCCGGCTGCGGGCCCGCGTGCACGAAGGGTTGAACCCGTGTCGGCGGGCAGCATCTCCTCATGAGTGGTCGCTCCAGACGCAGTGCAGTGGTACTATCACTGGTCATTCTCGTAATGATGTCACTGTCGCCAATCCTAATCGGCGGACTGAATGAGATGGCACCTTCTCGAAGCACCTCCAGCCGCTCCACGAACTGTTCTGGAGTGTGTATCAACGAGATGATGACCAATGCTGACGGTTCCGATCAGGGAGTGTTCCCCGCTGGAGAATGGGTCGAACTGCACAATTCCGGTTCGATTGAAGTTAGTCTCGAAAACTGGATTCTTGAGGACATCGGCGGCTGGGTGCACCCAATCGATGCAGGAACTTGGGTCGACTTCGACCAACTCACCACCCCCTATGTATTGACGGCTGGCTCGTATGCCATCATCGCCGAGAATGAAGTCGGCACCTTACGACTGAATAATGCCGGTGAGACTCTGTACCTCAAGGACGCTGGCGGTACTGTAATCCATACTGCGACCTCGGGTGAAGCCTCCAACGGAGTCTCCAAAATTCCAGATTCATCGGACGCGACGGCTGACTGGATAGACTCCGAGGAGAACACCCCTGGAGCAGAGAACTCCGAAGCTACCGGCGGTGGTGGTGACGGAGGTGATGATTCGACTCCCTCCTCACTGACCAGAATCATGACGATGCCATTCGATGCCGAGGTCACGGGTATGTACATCGACCCGAATGGAAACTTCTTCGTCAACGCCATGCACCCTGATGACAACTACATCGATGCCACTGTTGGAGTTGTAAACGGCGTAGACTGGAACAACCTACCCGACAGCATCCCCGAGCTGGCACTGCCTACCGACCTCGCAGAGAAAACCGGAATCAGGTTATCTTACGGGCAATATCAGCACCTCATCCAGAGTGGTGACGGACTCTCGGAAGGAGGCGTGGCGGGAGGGATCTATGCCGCGGATGACGGGGAACTTCTGTTCGTGAGCGAGAAGCCCGACTTCAACGCCTTCGTACCACTAAACCCCCAAGGCACCAGAGGCTACCTGTACACAAGTTGGGAGAGTCGTCCAGCTGGTGTGAGTCAGATTCTGATAGAGTGGAATGCGGGGACAAACCGATGGGATGTACAGGGTGGAATGATGCGGGACCTTAGTGGCATGAACGGTGGCTGGGTTCTCTGCTTCGGCTCGATGAGTCCTTGGGGCACCCCTCTTCTCTCAGAGGAGCTTTACTTCGAGGATACCGAGAACTGGAACAACCCGAATTACAACTATCATTCAGATCAGGAGGAACTAGAGAACTACCTCGGTTACTACCCGAATCCTTACGACTACGGATGGATTATAGAAATTGAAAATCC
>DAUV01000061.1:1828-13372 GCA_002505325.1 Euryarchaeota archaeon UBA623
CACGAGAATGCCCAAGTCATGCCCGACGAGAAAACCGTGTACCTGTCTGATGATGAATATGGAACGGTCCTGTTCAAATTCGTCGCAGACACAGCCGGAGACCTCAGTGCAGGTACGCTGTACGCCGCCAAGGTCACACAAGATGACAGCAGCAACTCAGCCACCACTGGATTCGATGTGGAGTGGCTCGAAATGGCCTCCTCCAGTAATTCCGAGATTGAAGATTGGGTGAACCATTACGACGACATAACCGTCTCTGACTACAGCAATGGTCAGAACTCGTACATCACAGACTCCGAGATTAACGACTGGGCCGAAGAGCGCTTGAATGATGACCTCGATGGCAGTGGGGGCATCGGATCAGCAGTCGATGACAGAGTAGCCTTCCTCGAATCACGTAAGGCCGCGGCATCCATCGGGGCCAGCGACGAGTGGAACAAGATGGAGGGAGTCGTCTTCAACCCGGACGCGCCGGGCTACCTCTACCTCGCGATGTCGGACATCCGCTACGACATGAGTGACGGGCAGGGTGACATTCGAGTCTCGGAGAACCGCTGTGGCATCGTATACAGGATGCCGGTCGAGGTGGACTGGGACGTCAGTAGAATAGAACCGGCTATTATCGGCGGGCCATACTCCAGCGGCGCCTCTCCCGACCAGTGCAATTCAAACAACATCGCCGGACCGGACAACCTCGCCGTTCTGGATGACGGGCGGGTGCTCGTCGGAGAGGACACAGGCAAGCACCAGAACAACATGGTCTGGTTGTGGGAGCCTCCGGTCGAGCCGGTGGAGTGGGATGGTGAGTACAGCCTGAAATTCACCCGCATCATGCCCTCGGAAGTCCCAGATCGTGACAATGACTGGTTCGAGATTACTAACACAGGAGATACCGCGGTTAGCCTAGCCGGATGGACAATTGAGCGCATACGCTCAACTGAACCTTGGATTTCCATGGTGAACGATTTGACCATCGACGCCGGAGCGTCGGTGGTGCTGACAGAGAACCCGGTAAACCTCCTAGAAGATGGAGGGATAGTAGCACTGGACGGCAACGTCGTCCTGAACAACATGCCTTGGCTGGTCGACTCGGGCAGCGCACTGCAACTGAAGACACCTGATGGAACGGTAGTCGATGCCATCGCCTTCGGTGGCGGGATTGCTGATATTGACGGATGGCAGGGAGGGGCCGTATCAGTCCCAGGAGATGGCTCGCCCGGACTCATTCTGATGCGTGGATCCGGATGCGGTGACTACCCTGACACCGACTCGGGAGCCGACTGGGAGCAGAGGTGGATACGTATCGGTGCCTCAACGTTCTGCGACGGCGGGCACTTCACGACCGAGACCGATTCGACTGTCTCCGCCTCTATTGGCCCGGACTCGGCGTTCAACGACCTCATACAGTGGATTGCCGATGCCGAGGACTCGATACACCTACATGTGTACCAGTTCATGAGTCCCGATCTGACTCACGCCCTTCTAGATGCCATAGACAGGGGCGTCGAGGTCACGCTGCTGCTTGAGGAAGGCATTCTCGATAGCAGTAGCACGGTGAACAACCAGAGAGGGCACGCACAGGCTCTGCATGATGCGGGAGGCAATGTTCTCTGGATGGAGGATCCGACACTAATCAGCTCTCCCTACACGTACATCCACAGCAAGGTGGCGGTGAGGGATTCCGAGAGCGTCTGGATCTCGTCGGGTAACTGGAAGGACACCAGCGTCCCTCCTGATGGGGTCGGCAACCGGGAGTGGTCGGTCATCTTGAACTCAGAGGCCTCTGCCCAGCTGGTGCTCTCCAGAATGGCTTGGGACGAGAATCCCCAGCACCTGCACATATCACCGCACTCCTCCCGGCACTCCCCTACATTCGACTGGACCCTAGACGAGCCCAGTCATGATGGCATCACGAATCTCACTCCCACTCACCAAGGGCCCTTTGAGGCCCAGTTGATGACCTGCCCCGACGACTGCATCGATGGCATAGTCGGCATGCTCGGTTCAGCAGAGACTTCGATTGAGCTCTCAGTACAGTACCTCGATCTCGACTGGTACTGGGGCTTCGGAGATAACCCAATCATAGCAGCGTTGCACGATGCCGCGCAGCGCGGGGTCAGCATCCGGCTGATGCTGAACGGATACTATGCTGAGTGGGATGAGGAGATTCGTGATACTATCCACATGTTCAACACCGACTGGAACGCCACCGAGGGCCTCGATACGACGGCGCGGCTGATGGCGTACTCCGACAGTATCGTCAAGCTACACAACAAGGGTGCGATAATCGACGGCGAGAGCGTCCTAGTGGGAAGTATGAACTGGGGCTCGAGCGCGGCCCTGCGTAATCGGGAAATGGGTGTGCTCATCCACCATGACGGGCTTGCTGCAGAGTACCTCTCTTCCTTTGAGGAGGACTGGGGGCGTCTCGATTCGACAACTGACTCAGATGGCGATTTGATGCCGGACCAATGGGAAGCACAATTCGGACTTAACAGGCATTCGGCAGCTGTACTAGGGACCGCTCTCAGCGAGCAGTCACTCGACCCCGATGAGGACGGCCTGAACAACCTTGAGGAGTTCCAGCTCAACGGCAACCCTCTCTCTAACGATACTGATGGTGACTGTATACTCGACGGTGAGGAGTCGGCCTTCGCACAAAGTGTGCTTCGTTCGCCCTCTTTCGCCATGATCTCTGGAGACGTGGACGAGAACGGTGTTCCTGATGGAGAGCAGCACGGCTGCCAGACCATTGTGGATGAGGGCGGAGAAGGCGGCGGTGAAGGCGGCGAAGAGGAAGAAGGGAACGGTTCCAATGAGGAAGGCGAGCCGAGTGGTGGCATCCTGAACATCAGAGAAGATCCTCTTTCAAGGCCAGGGGCCAAGTTTCTTTTCTGGCTGATGGTGATATCTACGATATCACTGGTATTAGCCGGCGCCTCGATGTTCCTACAACCTCGCAAAGGTACCGACGAGGTTCTGGTCGATGACTCTGGTTACAGGTTCGACGATCCCGAAGCTCATATGGCAATTCTAAAGGGGACTAGTTTCGACAAGGGCGCAGAGGATGCTCGTGCGCGCACCGAGGGACGCGACGATGGTTCACACGGATCTATCAGACTGGATGGTTTTGGATTTGAATCAGTCACGCGTGACGAGGTCCAGTGGATGCTCGACCAGGGGCGCACAATGGAAGAGGTGCGGGCCGAACTCGGAGAGGAGGAGTGATGTCCGAGGCGATTCGTGACCTCGTTCAAGGTGTCGTTGACGGCTCGCTCTCTGATGATGAGTTGACTGATTGGCTACGCGGGATCTACAACGTGGGACTCACAGAACTAGAAACAATTGCTCTAACCGAAGCAATGAGAGACTCGGGCGACATTCTCGAATGGAACTCCGAGATTTCCAAGTTGATAGTCGACAAGCACTCAACCGGAGGAGTCGGTGACAAGGTGTCGCTCGTGCTCGCTCCTGCTATGGCCGCGTGCGGTCTGTTGGTACCGATGATTTCGGGGCGAGGGCTCGGTCATACTGGAGGCACGCTAGACAAGCTAGAGAGCATCCCCGGACTCCGCGTCGAGATGAGCCCTGAAAGCATCCGGCAGCAAGTAGAAAGCATCGGTGTTGCGATGGTCGGCCAGAGTGATACTCTGGTTCCAGCCGACCGGCGAATGTATGCGCTTCGAGACGTTACGGACACGGTTGCATCAATCCCTCTAATTACATCCTCCATCGTTTCTAAGAAGGCGGCTGAGGGGCTGTCAGCAATGGTACTAGACGTCAAGTTCGGTCGCGCCGCCTTCATGGTCGAGCGGGAACAGGCTGTGAAGCTCGCGCGCTCGATGGTCGATGTAGCCAACGGTATGGGCATTCGTACCACGGCGGTTCTGACTTCGATGCAACACCCATTGGGCTGCGCCATTGGCAACTCACTGGAGGTGTTAGAAAGCGTCGAAACGCTGTGCGGAAGCGGCCCGGAGGACCTTGAAGAGTTGGTCTGTGTGCAGGGCGGACTTCTGCTGCACGCCACAGGCCTAGCCGAAGGCCCTAGGGCCGGTGCGGTGATGATCCACGATAGTCTACAGGACGGTTCGGCCTTCGAGCGCTTTCGCCTGATGGTAGAAGCCCAAGGAGGGAATGTTTCGATATTCGATAGTGACGCCTCACTGATGCGTGGACTGGGGCTGATGGACCCAGATCTCAACACCACTGAACTGTCGGTTGGTGCCACGGGCTGGGTAGTGGACATTGACGCCATGGCAATCGCTCGGGTCTGCTCGGGATTGGGTTCTGGTAGAGCACGATTGGGCGACTCCATCGATCGCGCTGTAGGAGCCATACTTGAGGTGCAAGTCGGAGATTATCTGGATAAGGGTGAGCCATGGATAGTGCTGTACCATCGCGACGAAGTGGATCGGGACACCATAGAAGGACTGCTTGATTCAATTACCCTATCTGATGAAGAAGTCGAAGCTGAATCGAGGATTGAGGAGATGTTCGATTGAGGCTGAGACACATCGATCAAATGAGAGCCATAGCAGTGCTATGCATGGTCGAGGTCCACACAGCAGCCATCATCCCACCCGAAGGAATCAGTGTTGGTCACCCTGCTGCCTTCGTCGCGGCCGCCTTCGGAGGGATGGCCGCGCCGATGTTCGTCGCCATATCTGGCTGGGGCATCCACATGAGTGCGGTTCGCAGAGTCGCTGGCCCTGACCACAACGCCAGGACATGGTTGCGTTGGCTGGCTCCCAGAATCTTGTTGCTGAGTCTATGTCAGCTGCTGGTCAACCTTCTACTCAGCGCGGACCGAGGAGGTCGCTTTGAGTGGCAGACCCCAGGTGTCTTGACACTGCTTGCAATAGGTGCTCTACTGGCGCCTGTCCTAATTCGGCTCCCTATGCGCTCTCGCGCATTACTGATGGTGGCGATGATGGCAACACCATTGGCTCTCGGAGACATCTCTGGTCCGGACTGGTCATGGTGGGAGCGGGTTGGTTCTGAAGGATCTTCGGAATGGCTTGCTAGGCTTCTATGGAACGGCACATATCCCGCGGTACCGTGGCTGAGTTTCGTGCTGCTGGGCTCCTTAATCTACGACCTTGCTGATAATCCGACTGCGAGAGAGCGTGGCATCGTCCTCGGACTAACTGCTACCACAGTCACGGCGGCCGTCGCAGCGTTTGAGGAGATCCCTTGGGCTCTGACCGAGGGCGAGGCAGTCCTGACCTTCTTCCCAGCGAGCACCGCCTTCCTCGTCGTTTCCGGGACCTTCGTGCTGCTCACCCACAGGGCACTCGAGGAGTCAGAGGTGCGTGGTGATGAGATAGGTGGCAGCAAGCGTCTAGCGTTCCTCGAACCCGCTGGCCGCATCACGCTGACGATCTATGTCGCTCATTTCGCTGTGCTGGGTGCTGTGGCATCGGCGATGCAGGGGGAGCCTAGACTTGATCTCGTGCCTGCATTCGCTGCGACCATTGTCCATTCTCTCGTCTGGATACCTCTGGCGATCTGGCATCAGAAATATATTCCTGAAATTTCCTTTGAAAGTTTACTGAGAAAAATCAGTCAGTCGTCAAGATAATCTGTGGTCCAAGAAATAGGCCCGAACCAGACTGAACTCTCTTCGTTTGAGGCCTGTATTCTGCCGTAGTATGTGGTTCCACAGCAAGTCAATCCAGTAACAGTATGTGAGTGATTGCCGACTGTTGTACTCCCAAAGTTTGTGCTGTCACTCCACCCTGAAGTCTGGTTACCCATGTCAGTTGTACCGTAATAGAATGTCAAAGTTGTATTCGTTCCATTATCGTAAGTCTCCCATGATATAGTAGTAGAAGTGGCATCCGAGGGGTCTGGTGAAGAAAGATTACGAAGAATGGCATCGTAAACGAAATATTCTCCTCGCAGTGGATCATCGACCCAAATTGGAAGATGGGAAAGAGAGTCAAAAGTGTCCTGAGTCAGTGGGAATCCCCAAGCAGCGTGATACGGAGCTAAGTTGTATCCAGTAGCGTTTGAAAGATGTAGTACCCAAGCGTTGAACTCCTCAGTGCCACCGCTCGGAACTTCGGCGGCAGGAAGAGTGTAGTAGACCGAGAGTGCTTCTGTAATCACTCCCCATCCCCATTCTTCCTTGATGATCAGATAGGTGTCGAGTGCTATCCAAACGGACCAATTGGAGATGTTAGAGCCATCTTCGAAGTATGGTTCCATCCTCGCTGCTCTCTGCTCTGGGTCAACGGCACCGTGTCCCTCTACTCCGACTAAATCTTCCATCAAGTAGACGCTGGCGAAGTTACATCCCGTCTCCGTAGTGCCAGGGAGCGTGGATGGCATCCACTGATGGTTGTGGCCGAGTTCATGGAACATCCCCCAGTCACCGTTTTCACTCATGTATGAAACATTGACCACGCCCGCCACACTCAGGTCGTGCGCCATGAATGGGTACCCTGAGTGCATCCATCCTGCTGATATCTGTGCATCGAAGACTGCTCTCTCTACCCTCGGCCATGGTATGTAGCCGTAGAGTTCATGCTCCATCCCTAGAGCCTGATCCCACCAGTCCATCAAATCCTGAGGGTTATCTAAATCCCTAATCTCATGGCTTGGAACTGTCAAAATGAACTGGTCACCACCAATCTCTGCCCATGGTGCTGGATCATTGCGATACTGTTGCTGCCACTGGAAGATATCAGTCTCGCCGTGAATGTATCTCGGGGCCTTGACGGCGTTCGAGATGGTTATGTCGAATTCACCGAGAGTAGAGCCTGCTTCGATTCCGATGTAGATTGGTCCGCCAAATGCGTTGCCAACCTGCATTGAGGTGTTGTCGACATACCACCATCTGACAATCTGAGGATGCCGGTGAAGCTGACTCTTGCCCCAAAGACCGTCGCTGTGAGCACCGACTAGGACATAGGTGCCTGAACTGACTATCTCCGTGGGCAGAGTTACGGTCACTACCTCCCCGGGAGCGGCGTATAGACCAGTGGTCATTCGGATATGTGATCGTGCTCCAGAATAGCCGAAATTGCTTGGCAGGCCACTCTGATCTCCATCAATTGACATGGTTCGAGTGATTCTTGTGGCGTTTGCAGGTACCTCCCCTGGAAACTCAACATGACTGGGGTGAACTGGCAGTTCGTTTGCAGGCAACCCCTGCGTCAGTGCGGCCTCAACCCTAAGGAGAGTGTCTGCAACTGGGTCCTCTCCAATGTTGTAGCCAACATTCTGCCAAAGAGTCCCGTACTGGATAACAGTCCACCCAGTGGTATTGACCGTCTCTCGTAACGGACCCCAAAAGTCATGGAAATCCAGAGCCACAACACCAGTACACGAAGATAGAGTGGCATCAGCAATAGTCGCATCGGCAACAGACAGTGTATGATTGTCGATTCGGTCAGCGTAGATTGCATCGATGGCCGCTTGTGGGCGTGTCAACTCATGTGGCACGACCCTCAAATCGACGCTGTTGTAACCCCAAGCATGAGAGACGAACAGTCCGGTTGTCTTGGCAATCTTGTTGCCCGGGTAGTTGTGCGACACGTCGCTGTTCGAGTACGACCAATACCAAGCGTGACCTCCCATTATCAGACCTCCTCCTGCGAGCATGAAGTCGATTAAGTTCCGATTGTCGGCATCATCATGGCCATTCCAGAACTCGTCGAGTAGGCAATCTATACCAGAGAGATCAGCCGGAGTCACCGAAAGATGAACTGTGTGCCCCTCTCCCTGTAGTTCATCCTCAAAGTCATCATAGCCGGCGCCATAAGCTAGGCCGACATCAGCGTTCTGACCACAAACCCACTCAACGGCGCGTAGAGAAAACTCAGTCTCCTTAACTCCAGCTCCATCGACCCAACTCTCATGGCCGTATCCTAACATCTTGCCACGGCCGACGTGACTGGCGGAGATTACTGGTATTGTCGAGCCATAGCCCTCTTCTGCAAATCCGATTGGGAAGGCCCATTCTCCGATTGGAAGTACTGGTGAGGGCCAGCCACCCCAATTCGTTTGCCCCATGCCACGTAGTAGTTCCGACTGGTCAGCTGCTAGGTCGTGGATAGCTATCCAAATGCTCAATCCCACCACTCCACCGGTATTGTTTGCCCAGATAGTGTACTGATTCCAAGCAGTACGCTCGTCTGGAGTTCCGACGATAGATCCGTTGGCAAGGAGATTAAGGCCAGAGGGTAACGGAGGGACGACTTCCCAGGTCTCGATATCAGGGCCGTCGTTGGTGACTGGGATGACGATACTCTCGTTGGCCTCCAACGCGAATTCGATACCGGGCCAGGAAATCTCGTCGGGAGGCAGACTAGTCACCCGGAACTGAAGCGGAGTCGAAGCCGGGCCACCTGAGTTGTTTGCCCAGACAGTGTGATAGGTCCACGGTTGCAGGATGGTTGCCGTGCCGCTAATCTCTCCAGTGTAATGGTCGAAGGCAAATCCTATGGGCAACGGTGGATCGACTTCCCATGTATCCGGAGTGCCGCCCTGCCAAGTCGGCATTACCTGTCCGATGTCATCATCAGTCCTGAGATCGAATTGGTAGGGTTCGTACCCAATGCCCTCTACCGGGATATCCTTGACGTCGATTAGAATGGTCGAGGAGAGTGAGCCGCCAGTGTTGTGGGCAGTGATTACGTACTCTCTCATGGGGTGCACCGAAATCGGAGTTCCCCGCAGAGAGCCGTCAATCTGGTGCAGTGACACCCCTTCAGGGAGAGGAGGTTCGATCGACCATTCTGTAACCTCTCCCCCTTCGGAAGACGGTATGACCTGTACTGACACATCTATGATCCAATAGAACGGATGTCCGGGATAAGAAAGAGCCGTGGGCTCCTCATGCAGAGTGATAATCCTAATCGTAGTCTCGATGGAGCCACCTGAGTTCGAAGCGATAATTGTGTGGTTGGAGTCTCCAAGATCACGTGCTATGCCAGTTATCGAACCGTCTTCGAGAATGGACAACCCCCTAGGAAGAGGAGGGTTTGCTGACCACATGTCTGCAGTGCCACCCATGACTAACGGCGAGCCCAAAGAACATACCTCCCCCAGAGTGCACGGCAAGACATCAGAGAGGTACTGGATGGAGTATGGAGCTGCGGCGACTACCGTGATGTCGATGGTGGTGACCGTGGAGCCTACTGCATTCGTACCGATGATAGTGTAGCGGATCTCGATTGACTCCTCCTCTGGAGTCCCGCCGATTACTCCTGACTCCCCATCAAGAGATAGTCCATCGGGAAGTCGAGGATTGACGAACCAGTTCTGTGGTCCGTCTCCAAAGAAACTCGGAGTCAGAGACTGCATCTCCACTCCAAAGACGAGCAAGATGGAACTCTCCCCATAGGTTAGCGAACTTGGCTTCTGCATCATCCTGCAATCAACTCCGGTGAATACCTGATGAGGCATGCAGTCGTCCTCGGTAATCACAGGGACATAGCAGTCAAGATGAGATGGTTCAGCGGTGCAGTCGACCTCTTCTATCGGCTCCTCTTCTTTGCCGAACAACCCGAGACATCCCGAACTGAGCATCAACATCGAGAGCAGGAGGGCGGCACTGCGCTTCGGCTGCACAGACCCTATTGGAAGCCTCTAAAGAAAAAGTGTCCGGAAGACGTGCTCCCCATGGGAGCACGCTCACGCGAGGCCGGGATAAGCAGACCCGGGCTCAAAGCAGTAGTGAACCGTCTGGAACTCGGACTTGAACTCTGCAACGTCCCTACATACGGCAGAAGGATCCTCGTTGGAGATTAGTGCCCTCGCGAAGAAGCGTGCCACGTCCTGCATTTCATCAGACCTCATACCGACCCTAGTTAACTCGGGGACACCTAGCCTGAGGCCGCTTGGAGACATCGCCTTGGTGTCTCCGGGAAGCATATTCATGTTGGTGATGATGCCGGCTTCCTCGAGTAGGGCGGCTGCATCTCTGCCAGCCCCTGAATCGGCCTCTCCATGACGGGTCAGGACCTGATGGCTGGCTGTATAGTCACGTTCCTCAGCCATTACCTCAAAACCCTCGGCAGCTAAGGCGGCGCCCAGCGCTTTGGCGTTAGCCACGATATCCCTAGCGTAGTCGGCACCGAACTCCTCAAACTCGGCTAGTGCCACCGCTTTGCCGGCTACGTGATGGAGATGATAGGAGGAGCAGACTCCAGGAAATATTGCACTGTTCAGACGACGCTGGAACTTGGGGTCATCGGAGTTCGAAAGTAGGAAGCCTCCCTGAGGTCCTGGGAAGGTCTTGTGGCTGCTCCCGGTCATCACGTCGGCACCTTCTCTCAGAGGGTCCTGGAACTGATTTCCCGCAATCAACCCAAGAACGTGAGCGGCGTCGTACATCACCTTGGCACCGACCTCATGGGCAGCGTCAGCCAGCTCCTCTAGAGGAGTTGGGAAAAGGAAGACTGACTGACCGAACAGCGCCACATTCGGCTCAGTCTCGCGAATCAGGGCTGCTGCCGCATCGATATCCGGCTCCATACGGCTCTCAATCCAGGGGTATGTCACAAGATTCAGTCCGCGCATTCCGACGGCGCCCATCCGCGCGTGCGAGATGTGTCCACCGTCGGCCGTGGACACCGCGGTGATTGTGTCTCCGGGTTTGGCTAAGGCCTTCAGACCGGCCATATTGGAGACAGTTCCTGAGGTCGACTGGATGTTAGCGAAATTACAATCAAAGACGCGTTGAGCTGCAGCAATGCCAATCTCCTCAATGGTGTCGAAGTCATCGCATCCCTGATAGTACCGCTTGCCCGGTAGACCTTCGGCGTACCTGCCGTGCAGATCCGAGTTGCAAGCCTTGCGTACCAACGGACTGAGGATGTTCTCACTGGCTATCATCGGCAGACTGTCGCGATAGTGCCTGCCTGACTCGTCTACTGCCCCCAGTATCTTAGATGCTGCCTCGCGAGCGCTCATGCATCCTGCATCGGGAACAGGTCAAAGAGTTTAGCGGAAGAGTATCGAACCCACCTATTCTGACCCATCAGGGGAGAGTATTTTGAATCGGGTCCGACATGGTACCCCATGAGCCGACGCGCCACCCTCACAACCATCTTGATTGCAATGCTGCTGGTAGCGGTTCCCTACACCGTTCTAGCGACCGATTCGGACGGCGACGGGACCGATGATGCAAACGATGACTTTCCGAACAACCCGTGTGCGGACACGGACACCGACGAGGATGGTTTACCGGATACTGTAGTTAGTGGCTGTACATATCAGTCGATAGTTGCCTACACCTCGTTCGAGGACCCATTCACTAATGGCGCAAAGTACTTTGATACTGGGAATGGGACTTCAAATTACTACCTCTGGAATAATGCGAATGAACCTCATGTAGCCCATAATCAGACCAATGGTTCTGAGATTGGTTTCACTACATTCTATACCTCAAATGGAGGGGTTGGACTTACTGATGGAGATTATTTCGGAACTGCAAACTATACTGGAACAGTAGGAAATTACACTGAAGGAACACAAGGATACCAGATGGGTGATGTTGACGGAACTGCAACCTTGACTCTTGACGACGTT
>DAUV01000061.1:13777-15034 GCA_002505325.1 Euryarchaeota archaeon UBA623
AACCTAATTATTAGATTTGTAGGGAGTTCCTCAACAGTTGAGTTTCTGAATGTAACCGGCGCTACTGGTTCTAGCAATCACGGAGGTTTTGCTCCTTACATGGGAGTTTGGACTAGTTTTAGTTCGAACATTGGCTCGCTAGGACAAGGGAGTTTTGAGATTGAGTTGACTAGCAACTCGCAATCCGAATCAATTTACGTTGACAATGTAGTATTCACATCTTCAGTTGCTATGATGGCTGACGATGATGATGACAACGATGGCTGGTCGGATGATGATGAGACCGACTGCGGAACGGATCCACTGGATGACAACGATATTCCTAGCGATGCAGATGGAAACGGAATCTGTGATGCCCTAGAAGGTGATGACTACGATGGAGACGGGCTCTCCAACGAGAATGATCCTGACGATGACAACGACGGTGTGGACGACGTCGATGACGACTTTCCATTGAATCCCAACGAAACCACGGACACCGATGGTGACGGTGTAGGGGACAACGCCGACGAGGATGACGACAACGACGGTTGGATAGACGAGAACGAAGTCGGGTGCGGCACCGATCCGCTGGACGACTCATCGGTGCCTGCTGACTACGACTCCGACTCCGTATGCGACCCGCTCGATGCAGACGACGACAACGATGGCACTGACGACGTAGATGATGCGTTTCCCTACGACGAAACCGAGTGGAGAGACACAGACGGCGACGGCAAGGGTGACAACGCGGACGAAGATGATGATAATGATGGATGGAGCGATGTCGGTGAGACAGCCTGCGGCACCGACTCGAAAGATTCGGGGTCCATCCCAGCAGATCTCGACGGTGATGGAACCTGTGATTCATTGGATGAGGACACCGACGGGGACGGCTGGAGCGATGATGATGAGTCGGGTTGTGGCACGGACTCGAGCGATAGCAATTCAATACCTTCAGACTCTGATTCGGATGGAGTGTGTGACATCATGGACGATGACACCGACAACGATGGCTGGAGTGATGCTATCGAGTCGGACTGTGGTAGTGACCAGATGGATCCTGATTCGGTACCTGCTGATCAAGACGGAGATTCACAGTGCGACGCAACGGACGCAGACATAGACGGTGACGGTTACAACAACGATGACGACGAGTTCCCTGATGACGCTTCTGAGTGGATCGACAGAGACGGGGACGGCACCGGCGACAATGCGGATTCAGATGACGACGGCGATGGCTGGAGCGATTCGGACGACGAGTTCCCTGATGACGCT
>DAUV01000056.1 GCA_002505325.1 Euryarchaeota archaeon UBA623
TAGGGTCCCTTTTTAGCGTTGATTGTGCTTTTCCTCTCCCACCACATGGTCGAACGGCCATAATTATGCTGAAATTTGAAAAGATATGCCCCGTCATGATGTCCATGGTCGAAGAGGAATTGAAGCTCTCCGGTGTCCAATCAGATCTTTCCGATTTTGTAACGGACGAGGGCGGCATCTGGAGTCTGAGAGAAGTTGAGAAGGTCCGAGGCTGGAACAACATAGAGTACGGCGCCGGTCTTTCCGGCAAGAATACCCCATCCACGGGACTGTCGATGAATAGGGCTTACATCCCTCCCGGTGGAATAGCAAAGGCACACATCCACGTGGGTTTTGACGTGATGGTCTATCTCCTCAAGGGTAGCGTAAGGCACGAGTACGGCAAGGGGTGCCGGAAGTCCGTTGTCCACAATGCTGGCGACATGTTCTACATTGAGCCAGGGCTTCCGCATGAGGTATTCAATTGCTCAGAAGATGATTGGGTCCATGCAGTTGTATCGAGATCGGATGCCTCGGAGTGGCAGAACATCGCGCCATATGATAGGGATTCGGAGTAACTACTCCCGCTTCTGGATCCTTCTGAAACCGACCTTTGTTTCCAGACTTTCCTCATCGTCTTCATCGACTACGATTCCGATCGAGGCTAGGTGGCTCTGCAGATGTTCCATGGCAGTGCCCTGTTTCTTCGGCCTTGGCAGCATTCTCTGGCAAATCAAGTAAGTCTCAGAGGACGCGGTCCTGCTTGCTGTGGGGGAGTATCTGCCGACGGCCGAGAAACGGAGCTTTGCAGCGTCAATGAGCCCCTCGATGCCTGCTCCCTGGAAGACCTTGGTAACGAAGCACCCGCCCGGGGAAAGTAGCTCTGCGGCGACATCCAGTGCCATGGTTGAGAGCTCCAGTGAGATTGCCTGATCGGTGTCATACCTTCCAGTGAGCCTAGGCGATATGTCGCTGATTACCGCATTCAGTTTCCGATTCCCCAAGCGGTCAACAATTTCCTCGATTGTAGCCTCCTCTGTGATGTCCCCGACCAGAATTGTTGCACCTTCTATCGGAGAGGTCGCCAGCAGGTCGACCCCGATCACTGCCCCGCTTTCCCCGACCTCTTCGATCGCAACTTGGATCCATCCTCCCGGGTGACACCCGATGTCGAGAACTGCATCACCTTTCCTGAGTATGCCGAACTTTTCCTGGATCTGCTTGAGTTTGTACGCCGAGCGGGCCCTATAGCCCTTGGACTTAGCATCCCTCCTCCATGGGTCACGCTTGTTTTCCTGGTACCAGCGCTTACTCATGCGCCCACCCTCGGACGGACAGTTATGAATCCGAACGATGGATGGGGGCCTAGCATGGGCCTTTGCCATATGTTTGAGTCACAGGCCAATCTCGGAAATTAGTACTCGAGCCGTGTCTCTAACTGCTTGCTCTGACATGGCAGTAGGCTCGAAACCAGTCCCAAGCAATTTAGTCACATCCAGATATGTCTTGGGGACATCTCCTGCCCAGCCCCTCCTTCCCCCGGTATAATCTATCGAAACGCCTTCGAGACCACTTTCCTCAATCACTATCTCGGCAATCCTAGAAACAGAGCAAGTATCTCCTGTTCCCAGGTTGTTTAGGACCGGGCCCTCTTCACCTAGGCCAATCACGTGAAGCATAGATTTCACGCAGTCATGAGCCGACATGTACGACTTCTCCTGGTTCCCATCGCCCAAAACCTCCAGTCTTGCTGGATCCCCCTTTAGCTTGTGGATGAAATCGAAGATCACCCCATGAGTCCCCCTTGGTCCGACGATATTGGCAAACCTGTGGATGTATCCCTGCGCCCCGAATGTTCCCGCCCATGCAGTAATCAGCGCCTCACTAGCCAGTTTGGACGCACCGTACAGGGAAATTGGCATTACTGGCCCATAGTCCTCCGGAGTCGGCATCACCCCTGCCTCCCCATAAACAGCGGAAGATGAGGCAAATGAGATTCTTCCGACTTCCGAGACCCTCATCGCTTCAAGGACATTGTATGTCGCCATCGTCCCCTGCCTCAGATCAGTGTCCGTGACTTCAGTACCCAGTCTGATGTCGGGATTTGCTGCTAGATGGTGAACGGTCTCAATCCCCTCCATCGCTGTAATCACTGCCTCCCGATCAAGAAGATCGCCTCTGCAGACTTCTACCGAGCCACTTCCTTCGTGGTGGGACAGGAACTCCTCTCTCCCACTACTGAAATTGTCGATAACGCGGACTTCCTTACCTTGCTCTACCAAAGCATCGACTAGATGGGAGCCGATGAAACCAGCACCCCCTGTGACTAGGTCCATGTATCGTCGTGACCCACCATCCCCCTTGAGTCCATCGGGCTATGGGCATCTCAGACTCGCCCGTTAATCGACTCATTCGGCCGGCAGTTATGCGAACGCTTCATTTGGCTTGCGTCCGGGAACCCGAACGTGACTTCTAACCATGGGGGTTCCCAACAGGACGAGGAACTAGCTTTCTGGGCTTGGTTTTTCGAGAGGATTAGCCCAATTTCAAACTATTTCACGAAGATTCGTCGAGACGTCAGGGATAGCCCAATCGGCGGTTTCCTAGACACCGCAGGACAACTGCTGAACGACGTCTCTGACACATCCCACATGGTGGCACAGAGGTCAGCCGAGTTGACATACAGCGCTATTCTGAGGAGCCCGGCATACCTCATAGTAACTCTTCTGCTAGCTTCAGCACTAATTGGCTGGAGGGCAGAAGACTTCGAACACCAGATCAACGGGGATGTCGAGATATACCTTCCCGACGGGGCCAACTCTACTTCTCTCCTAAATGAGGTCAGAACCCAATGGTCGACCGATATCGTGATTCTCTACGTACAGACAGATAATGCAGCCATTGGAGCGGACCACGGAGTCGAGAATATTACAGATGCCAACATACTGAATCAGATATCTTGGATCGAAGGGGACGACAACAATGCAGGCGAAAGCGGATATGGAAAGGGTTTGGACTATAACAAGGAAGACCGAGGTTCACATGCCTGCAATAGCCCGATGACGGGATGTGATGGAGTTGTATGGATTCTGTCGCCCGCTCAGATTATCAAGGAGGCAAACTCGACGAACTACAGATTCTCATGCGCGGTTGAAAAGTACGGTCTAGACGAAATTAGCGGGGGGAGTTGTGCGGTTTCGAGCCAGAACCCAAACGAGGGTTACTCAATTCCACAGGGTGATGGCGCCCAGGACAGGATTGACAACTACGTGGACAACTCCGGAGAACTCCTCTCAAACTTCGTTAAAGACACCAATAACGACGGAATTTGGGACACTGGCGTCGTAATAATGGGCATTTCCTTCGATATGACCAATACCGACATCACACCAAGGACCGATCTCAAGACAGGGGATGAAATCAGAGATCACAAGGCATTCATTGGATACGTGAAGTCACTCCTCTCTTCAGATCCTGCTAGGGAGAATTGCGAGTTGTGCACCGAGACATGGGGAAGAACATGGACCATGGATCCGGAGCGTTTGGACACTATCCCGTCCAGGAGAGCGGTTACCGTGACCGGGCTAACTCCCGTTCTGCACGACGTTTCCGACTCGATTTACGACGAGTTGCGCAACACCATGCTGCCAATCAGCCTTGGCCTTGTTGGGCTCACTATGTTCATCCTTCACCGCAGTTGGAAGGTTCTGGTCATCTGTGGTACGCCTATCGCGATGAGTCTCGCAGTCACCTTCGGGTCAACCGTCATATTCGACATCATGCTAACTCCAATGATTATCTCTGCCGGACCGATCCTGGTTGGCCTTGGGGTGGACTATTCTCTCCATCTGACCAACAGGATAGAGGAAAATCGGGCCGAGATTCTGAAAAAGATGGAGGAGGATGCTTGGGCTTCGAGGCGTGACGGCGAGGAGGTCATCGAACCCGATCCATTCGACCCGCAGATCAGCCTCACTGCGAATGTCAGGGCGGCCATGACCACCGGGAACGCCATTTTCCTATCTGCCCTCACAACGATAGTCGGATTCAGCGTTCTGATGTGGCACAGCCTGGTTCCCATTGAGCCAATGAGGACTGTTGGCAAGACGCTTCTGATCGGCATCTCGTCCACCTTCATCATCTCGATGCTAATGGTGCCTGCATGGATCGAACTGCTCCGGTATAGGAAGGGAGACTCGAAGAATCTGTTCAGTTCTAGCGTTGTCGACTCTTCCAGGAGGAAGAGGATCGGGGAAGAGAAGGCTGCAGAGGCCAAATCAATGAATAGGAGGGAGCGCGACTCTGCAATAGACACATCAGACGTTTTCGGCACAATCCTGGGTATAAACAGCCTACTATTCTACGTCGTTTCCACGACCATATTCGCAGGCTCCTTATACACATTCGCAGACCTCACTAGCAATGGCTCCCTAATCTTGGGATTCACCCTCTCGACAACACTCACCTTCTCTCTGCTCGATGACTTCTGGGATTCGGTCGGAAAGGTCCCACTCAAGGCCACTCTTCTGGTCATCCTGGTCTCTTCCGCAGCGACTATCTGGGGGGGGATGATGTTCAAGGAACAGTTGGGCAAGGACATCACCGGTTCTTCGGACGAGGTCCCCCCTGGCCTCGAGTCATACGAGGCACTGAGGGAGTACAGCATAGTTTTCGAGGGGGGGCAGACAAACATGTTCATCGTCGATGCCACTGAGAGAGGCAGTCAAAACGAAACGGCCCCCATCCGTGACCTTCCTATTCTGGATGCGATCGAGAATATGCAGGCAATGAAGATAGACAACGTCGAGAATACCACGACAATAAGCCTCGTCAATATCCTGAAGGCTGTTCACGTGGATGTGGAGATTGGGGGTCTGGAGATATATGATCAGAGCCTGTGGGAGTTGATTCACGATGAGTGCTGGGACGAATCAGCCAACCCGCTAAGGCCAGAGTGCTGGCCTTACTCCGTTAGCAGCAGGGAGGATATGGTCAACATCGCCTTCGACACACTAAGCCCGGAGGTTAGGTCCATGCTGATGAACTCCGATGATGGTGAGGGGGAAACTAAGACACTGGTCTACGTAAATCAGCCCTACATCAATTTGGCAGTTGCAGGAGGCCTAAGAGAGACGATCGACGGGCATCTGGACGAGGGGGGGTGCTCGACCCCATTGAAGTGCAGCGCGCTCGGGATAGGGGGTGTCTCAAACTCGTTACTCACTGGGGGGTTGCCCGTCTCACTTGACATCAACGACGGAATACACCAGGCTCAGTCCAAGACCACGATTGCAACCATGCTGATTCTGCTTCTCGTCATGGCGTTCCTGTTCAGGTCCGCACGACTCGCTATATTCACAATGACTGCGGTAGGCGTTGTCGTCCTGTGGCAACCTCTGCTGATGTGGTTCTACAAGGTCAATGTCAACGTGTTCACCGCTATGATCGGGACATTGGTGTTTGGGATAGGGGTGGATGACTCCATACACATCATAGATCGCATCAAGGATGAGCGTGAGACCCCCGCGGGGATACAAAAGTCAGTTTCCAGGACCGGGCGGACCATTTTCGAGACAACCGCCACGACTTGCACTGGCTTGGCCGCCGGACTCTTCGTAGCAATTCCCGGTCTGCAGAACTTCTTCGTCCTGATGATGTTGCTCCTCGTCCTAGCACTCCTGACTAGCTCTATCCTACTGCCGAGCCTCATCGTGGCATACCACGAACTCTCCCACGCCCTGCGAGGCAAGATAGGGACCTGGCAGGACTATGATGAGAGCGGATCAGTAGCCGACGCGTCACCGGTTGACGCCGTTGTCTTCGACTAGGCAATAATGGTGAGGGTGCAGGGAGTAAGCCCCTTTCTGTTCACCTTTCGGCTGGTCGCATTCAACTATGCATCCTACCCGGTCCTGTCGATGCCCTGCGGACCTGCTTGGACTTGCTCCGGCGTGGTTGCCCGTTCCAGCCACGCTCAGGAAACCTCCCCCTTTCGGGTTCATCGTACCCCTGGCATGGTTCGTTTCTGCTGCAGAGCCGGCCCTCCCGGACCCCCGCCTTGTGACGGGACGCCTGCATCGCGGAGAGGGGACTTTCCTCAGTGTC
>DAUV01000109.1:0-4317 GCA_002505325.1 Euryarchaeota archaeon UBA623
GGATTGCCACAACAGGCAAGGCTGCTTCAGCAGGTAGCGAGGGAAAGCGGAGAGATCCCACCAATAATGGACGCCCGGGATGTTTTGGAAGACCCTAGAGGTATGCTTGGTCTGTTGTGCGAACGCGTCGGGATACCCTTCAGTGAGAGAATGCTGTCATGGAGGTCGGGTCCGAGGGAATGCGACGGGATATGGGCCGAGCACTGGTACGACTCGGTCTGGTCTTCTACGGGATTCTCGCCTTACAAGGGCCGATCGGGCAATCTCAGTCCCGAGCTCGAGGCGATTCTGTCTGAAGCCTTACCACTCTACGAGAGTATGCATTCACTCAGGATGACTTTGTGATTACTCTCGTGTCAGGCGCTTTAGCCTAGCTTCGAAATCATCCTCAGGATATTCTTCTGGAATTGGTTCGGGTTCACGAGTTTCTTCGATTTCTTCCTTGACCTCTTCCTTGTCAAGCACTTCTTCGACGATCTCTCTAGTGTCTTGTTCAGCCATCTTCTCCTCGGCGGCGACCATGGCCATCTCCATCAGTTCCTTGCCTTCGCGGTAGTTCCTGACTATCCAAGCCAAGGCCACAGAAACCCCGATAACCAGCATAGCAGCAGCCAGCGAAGTCCCCATGCCGGGGTACTTCGTTGACTCTGTAATCCCACCTGAAAGAATCAACCTAGCCTCATTGTCATTTGGATCGGAATCAACATCCCAAGGGAACGCGCAGCCTATGGTAACTACGATTTCTTCTCCGTCATCTATAGTTGCAGGTCGATCTACTTCTACCGTGGGGGCAAAGGTACCAGTAAGGTCAACCTGATGTACCCTCGAGTAGTCTCCGGAGACCAAACTGAAACTGCAATCAGCATTGTACTGCTCAAGTATAACCCTGTCTCCATCGCCTCTCTTCGTCAGCACTCTAATCTGCTGCTCAGAGCCCTCACCATCCAGTTCCAATTTCACTAGTCCAATGTTCCAGTCGGTCATTCGAATCTGGAAGTCACCAGTGACAGAAGTAATCTCGATCCCTCTGTCATCTAGCAGCCGCAGAGTTAGAATCCGGGTGCCCGGTTCAGGGTTCCAACCCTCTGCACTGAGGTTAATCGGACCGAGAGAAGATCCTCCAGCGGCTTTACCAGAGAAAGAGTCCAACATCACTCCCTCGTCGTCAATTAACAGAATAGTGAATGAGAACGAATCTGAGCCATTGAGCACAGAGCATTGTGCTATCACGCCCCCCAAGTCGCCCTGTATACTGCAAAAAGCAGATCTCATGGAAGGTTGAGTGACATGGGCATAGTAAGCTAGGGTCGAGTCACCTATGCTAAGCGAACCGGACCCACTGGAAAGCGCCGGAAGCGCCCAGTCACCACTCTCGCTCATATCCAAAGGTCCCGAAGATGAGTCTGTTACTGAGCTCAATGAGTCGGTACCGTGGATTTCGACCAATGCGTAATCTCCTGATACTGCTACGATAACAGGAGAAGAGGCCCACGAGTACACTGACTGCTCGGTGTCAAGTGAGACTTCGCGCTGGTTTCCGACCGAGTCCTCGGCTAGTATCCTGATAGTCTGGATACTGCCGTCCCAATCCGCCGAGGGAATGACTTCTAGGGGGACTCCCCTAATCTCGCCCACGCCCAGAACTACCTCCGTCTGCCCAGATACCGTCCATCCTAGGGGCAGACTCAGTACCTGCAGGCTGATGGTGGTCGGTGCATTACCGAGGTTATGCAGTTCCGTCAGAGGATGGCCACCTTCGTCTGATACCAGCCAATCATTCTCTCCACTCATGTTGAAGTCATGGAATATGGCGACCCTCAGAGGGAGCGTGATTTCGGCCTCGCCGCTACCGTCGCCCTCGCGTAGTCGGATATGTAATTCTACAGCTCTTCCGTGCTGGGCTGATTCGGGAGGGGTGATGTTGAGAATCATATCTGCACTCTCTCCGGGGGAGAGAACAGGTAGGTCATCGGGAACTTCGATTTCCCATCCATTCTCTCCACTTACCCAGACCGTGGCGTAGGCCTCAGAAGGAGAGTTTCCTAGTTGAATCATAGAGAGCTCAACACTGGATCCTCCTAGTTCGACCTCGAGATTGGCCTGATCGGCGACAACTGACCATCCTGGGACATGAGAAACTTCGACATTGAAGCTGAAAATCCCCATTACTTCGCCTTGAATCTCGGCACTGACGTTGACAGACATCACTGAGCCGTTCCAGGCGTCTTCGGGTACAGAAACCTCTACAGTCATCTGGGCGGATTGATTGACTTCGATTCCTGCAACAGAATCTCCGCTAGAATTCCAGTTCTGAGAACTGTCTTCTCCAACAAGGGAAACGATGTAAGTGACTTTGAGTTCCAGTCCATCAATCAGGTTACCCACATTCGTTGAATTTACGTCAATTATGAGTCCATCTCCAGGTGCGATGGCAAAGGTTCGGCCGTCAGCATCAGATCCCGAGACACTGGCTGACAAGTTCCAGCGATGGTCCTGACGAGCCTCTAGAGCAACCGAGTCGAAATCACTCACTGACTGGTCTCCCATCGAGGTCATGTGGATCATTATGCTGACCGGTGTACCAGCAGGAGTGCTGGAAGGGAGTACCACCGTGACAGGGATATTTGTCAGGCTGCCGGCACCAAGAGAGACCATGTTATTGGAGAATGTTACAGTCACACCCGGGTCCTCGGTTATGTTCTCGTCGAGCACGACTTCGTGAGTCAGGCGGTAAGTATCTTGCCCATTACCCTGATTCTCAAGCCTCACCATGACTAATGCATCCTCTTCGACTTCAACTACATGGGGCTGCTCGGTAGGGGAAGTCACGACAATTGACGCCCTGTGAATTTGTAGGACCTCAAGTGACAAGGTTATGACATAATCAGACGACTGGTCACTGGCATCGGAGAATGAATGGAATGCAGGAGGGGCATCACTAGGGAGGTCGAGAGTCAGAGTGCCGCTGGCCTGCTCAGGCCAAGAAGCCCCCGACATTACAATCGAATCCCCTACTATTGACAAATCACCCGAGGCACTCCATGACCATCCTTGGATTGCCATTCCTGCGTCCGACAATGACCAAGTCAACTGACTGCCCGCTGAGGGCATGTCTGCTCTAACTTCCCAATTTAATCCACTAGCCGGGACGCTGCGTTGGTGGACGTCGGTAACCACTCCCGACGCCTCAAAGGTGAGTGAAATTGTCTGACAAGTCTGTTCATCATCACTGCCTACGCACATAGTCAGAGGGGTACTAACAGACTCGCCGAGATTAGCGTTTTCCGGAACTTCTAACCTTGCTGTGAGCAGTTTCACCTCTCCTGCACTTAGGCTCAGAACGGGCTGTTCGATCCCTTCTATGTCGTATATTCCGATGTTTCCCCAAGAGGTGTTTTGCCAACTGGAAGAAATCACTTCATTGGCATTCCCTAGATTATGCAGGAGCATCCAGGCCTGAGCACCGGTTCCTAACAGGCCGTATCCTGTGCTCACCGCCGTTCCATCTGGGCCCCGAAGGGAAAGCCCTCGGGTTCTATTGGCTTCGAGCGGCAGTGAGGCGAACGCGCTGACATTCTCCGGGTCTTCATCGAGTGTCAGAGTCAATTCAAGGTAGCCTGCATCGGAACCTAGAGCGTCAGCAGGGGCATGAACCCGCAAATAGGGAGACCAAACCGCATCGACTCCAATTTCGATACCTGTTAGTCCACCAACAGTCTCGTCAACCACATTCCATCCCTCGGGTAGGTTGGCATCGTTTACAGTAAGACTCCATGTCCCTGAAAGTCTCCCAGTGGATCTCACGATAGGAGTGGCCAGAGTGCTTTCTCCTGGAGTTACTCTGATTGGCTCGGTAGGTATCTCAAATGTCGCGTTATACGGGGCCACGACGTCTAGTGTGGTGATTTGGGCATCATTGTCGCTTCTGGATTGAGAGACATTGGAGTAAGAATCGAGGATTAGCTCGAAGACATGCTCGCCCAGTGGACCATTCCACTCGACGCTGAATGACTCAAATGAGCCTGAACCAGTAGGGTCGACTGGCTCCATAGTGCCTGCCTCGTAACTTCCTATCAACTGGCCGTTCGCATACAACTTGGCTTCAGTCTCATGATCGGTGTCTGCAGTCCCAGAGTTCTCGAACAATGCTGTCACTGTGACTGTCTCACCCGGATCTGGCTCGCTGGGGCTGAACTCGATGCTCCTTTGGTCCAACAGGGGTCTGACGTCTGCCAAGGCGTGTGACACCACGGTGTCACCGAGGACAACATCAAGCATCGCATCTCCGTCAACATCAGCCAGAGAGGGTGCCGACCA
>DAUV01000109.1:4649-6694 GCA_002505325.1 Euryarchaeota archaeon UBA623
GTCCTGTGTGATAGTTCGACCGAGCCGCCCCAGACGGATGTCGAAGAACCATCCTCGCCATCGAGGGCCCATAGCGAGCGCCCGTAGGCGACTAACAGCTCCTGTTCCCCGCTGCCGTCGATGTCCATCCAGGTCGGCGGCGCCACGGCGATCTCGTCGTTGGGCACGCCGCTGCTCTGCTCGAGGCCCCTCTGCCAGACCTGATCGGGGCTGGAGCCGCTCACGTCGTGGCAGCCGGCGTGCCCGTGCCTTGCGCCAGTGTTCTCCTGCGACCAGGTCACCCAGCACACCCTGTCGTGCTGCCCATTGCCATCGGTGTCTATGGCGATGGGAGGCGCGTCGGCGTACCCGTTGGAGGCCTCAAAGGTCCAGATCTCGTCGCCGCTGCCGATCTCCATACCGACGAACTCGGCGCCGTCCTGGCCGTTGGAACCATCCCAATCAGTGGGGATCGTGAGTATCATCTCGAGGTTGTCCGGGTTCGCATCGAGGTTGGCGATGATAGGGCCTGGTAGTCGGATATGCGGGGAGTCGGTGCCACCATCAGTATTGCCCAAGGGCAGCCCGTCCCAGTTCGGGTCCCCTGTGTCCGAGTCCAGCTTCCAGACCCACACCGCCCCAGTATCGTACTCGGTGGTAGTCAGGAGCACGTATCCCGTACTCTCGTCGGTCTGGGCGAAAGCCGGATCCGAGGGATGAGTTCCCTTGTCCAGAGCAACTGGAGCGTCCCAGAACAGACTGGCGCCGGTGTCGGACAGCCTAAGGGCGACGACGACGGGCTCGCCCAATCCTTCGTCCACGGCTGCAATGACCAGCTCCGCGTCACCATCGAGGTCGAGGTCAGCCAGCAGCGGCTGGGTGGTCGGCCTGTGACCTCCCCACCAATCGGAGGTGTAGGGCCCCTCGTCGCTGCTGATCATCATGGAGTCGTCGCTCCACGTCCACAGCAGTTGGCTCGAGTCCCCGGAAGTGGACCAGCCTGTAACCGAACAGGACAATCGGGGAGACCAGGCATCCACGTACAGCGTTCCGGAGGCGTCGTAAGCGACCAACACCTCCTGGATTCCGTCGCCGTCTACATCCACAACCACCGGAGCCGCCTTGACGTACTCGGTCAGCCCCATGTCTACCTCCCATGCTAGATCGGCATCCTCACCCTCGACTATTCGCAGGTAGGTGTGATCGGAATTCTGGTCTGTCTGAACTAGTATTGTGTAGAGGGAACTGCCTCCGCAACGCTCGGAAGCATCCTCGTCCTTAGTCACCGATGCGGACAGATCTGCGACAGGAGTCGCCAGAGCGTCAGTGCCAATGGAGTATGATCCATACACCCAGTTTACTACTGGCTCGACTATGGACATCAGCTCCGACGCATCAGAGGGACTACCATTGCCAGCCCCTCCCATAGGGCCGTGAATAGGAACTTCAGCGATTTTGCTAGGAGTCCTGCCCGACTGGGGCCACGGCTGACCGCCGTCTGTCCACGCCCCCTCGCTTCCGCCCCCGGTCTCCATTCTGGCGGGTGTATCGAAGTGAACCAGAGCAGGAGACAGGGACATCATCAGCAACAGAGCGACTCCAAGACTCGCTTGCCGGAGTCGGGATGAGCGATTGTCCAAGTGACCCACCATCATCAGAATCGGAGATGGCCTTTCGAATCCACTTGAACATTCGCCCTATAATCTCAAGCAGACCTACGGTCTGATTGAACTGTAGGGTAGGCCGACCTCTTCGCCCTATCCGTTGCGCTTATACAGGGCGGGCGGGTCGCCGGGGCGCACGGAACTCTCCTCCAGAGGCATCGCCGATGAGGGACGGGAGAAAATCTCCCATTCCTCCGACAGGCCTCGGAGTGAGTCCCGGCAGAGGAAGAAGAGCATGTACAGCCTCATAACCAGAGATGATACCATCCGCATTCCTGCCGAGTACATTCGAGCAGGGCGTAAGTTAGAGGAGCATATTGACGAACTGGCGCACGACGCCTTTGAGGGAAGATTTGACGAGAACGAAGACTATACTCTACTCACCTTCGATCACGAGGCAGT
>DAUV01000074.1 GCA_002505325.1 Euryarchaeota archaeon UBA623
TTCAGCAAGCCTATCGTAGGCTTCGTCGCTGGAGCCACTGCGCCCCCTGGCAAAAGAATGGGGCACGCTGGGGCCATCATCTCAGGTGGCAAGGGAACCGCTGAGGAGAAGTTTGCTGCATTCGAAGCCGCCGGCATCCACGTCGCTAGAGACCCTTCGGCGATTGGAGAGGTTTTGCGTAGGGTGCTTATCGAAGCAGGGCTGCGAGAGTCTTAGATGAGGGATTGACTGAGTCGAATCGAGAGATTGCCATGGCAGACCTACTAGACACGGAGTTGGATGCAATACTAGAGGGGACCTCGCGCTCATTCTATCTCAGTCTCAAAGAGTTGCCTTCAGGCGTACGTTCGCAAGTTGGTCTGCTCTACCTTCTGGCTCGAACCTCCGACACCATAGCAGACTCAGAGCAAGGATCTGCTGAGAGTAGACTTGTAGCACTGGAATATTACAATGAGTACGCTCAGGGTCACTCGGACTCGCTGCCAGATCTCTCGGAACTCGCTCGCCTACAGAGAATCGATTCCGAGAGGAAGTTGCTGGAGAGGATGTCGGCCACAGTGGCGTGTATCGACCGGTTCTCTGACTCCGACCAACTCCATATCCGGCACTGCCTCGACGTTATCGTGGGTGGGCAGATGCTCGACCTGCAACGTTTCTCCGGCACAGCAGAAGGAAAAGTGGTAGCCCTGTCAGAGGATACTGAACTGGACGACTATGCATACAGGGTCGCGGGTAGCGTTGGAGAGTTCTGGACTAGGATGGCCCTGGACCATCTGTTCGACACCGAATCGAGCGTCGAAGCGGATCTTTTTGAGAAGGGTGTTCGTTTCGGCAAGGCACTGCAGATGATTAACATCCTACGCGACATCCCCGTAGACTTACGAATGGGACGATGCTACATCCCAAGTAATTCACTGTCGGCTCACGGCTTGGACCCCTACGACCTTCTGAATAAGGACAACATGGAGAGTTTCAGACCGTTATTCGACTCTTACATTGACGTAGCTGAGTCCCATCTCGATGCGGCCGTGAGCTACATCGAAATGCTACCGCACAGCCAGTTTCGACTTCGGGGATCCTGTATGCTGCCCGTGCTTATCGGACAGCGTACCCTGAAGCTTCTGAGAGGGAGTAATGTGCTTGATGAGAGCAGTAGAATCAAGATTACCAGATCGGATATCAATGCGCTTCTAAAGAGGGTTGCTTTCGCAATTCCATTCGCCAAGAGTAGTAAGAGACTACTGAACGAATATCGTGATGCCTGAGGGTGTTGAGAAAACGCTTTACTGCGGCCCCAAGGGCCGCATGACGCGTGGCCCGCGCGCACGAGGGAGAGGTTCAAAGGCAGGCTGCGGTCGCTCAAATCGGGAATAACATGACTCAGCGTCAGGATTCAGAATCGGCCATAACAGCCGAATACGGCGCCGGGCAGAGCATATCCCTGTATGAGGCAGATGAGCCAGCAAGGGGCATTGAGAGAGTACGTTCGGCTGTCAGCCTGACCAAGGAGGCGGCGCATGCAATCAGCATCACCGCTCTCGAAGCAGTGAGGGAGGGGGCCGTCTTCATGGGAGTCATTGGAACTCGTGGAGAGTTGGTCAATCCGTTCAGACATATCGACGCAGCGATATGGACCGAACCGGATGTTCCTGACGAAATGACGGAGACTGCTTACGACTACTGCGAAGAACTCACTAGGAGAGAGGCGGGTAACTTCTACCACTCATTCAAGTACCTGCCAAATCTTGAGCGGCGGGCAATAATGGCCTACTACGCGTTCTGCCGGCGTGCTGATGACATCGCCGACGGAGACTATGTGGATGTGTTCCCAGGTGGCTCATCGGACGAGCCTGAATCGGTCGACTACAGATCCAAGATTGAACTGCTCAGCCCAGGCAGGCCGGTCGTAGACAGATCGGCCTACAACGACAAGATGTCACAGTTGTTCTACTACAGGAAGAAGCTCTCCACTGCTTACGGCGAGATTACCTCAACTGATCCTATTTTCATGGCGATGAAGGATACTGTCGAGACCTTTGGAATTCCTCGACAGTTACTCGACGACATGGTCAGCGGGATGGAAGACGACTTTCACCGCAACCGTTACCAGACCTTCGAAGACCTCTACTCATATTGCTACCGGGTCGCCTCTACTGTCGGTCTCGTGTGCATCGAAATCTACGGCTACGACGATCAAAGGGCCCGCGAGTATGCTGAGTCATGGGGGGTCTTTATGCAACTTACCAACATCCTACGTGACGTCGCCGAGGATGCCGAACGAGACAGAATCTACCTGCCTCTCGAAGATCTTGCCCGCTTCGGCATCACCGAGGACGATGTGAAGAGTGGTAAGGAGTTACTCAAGCACCCCGGGTGGAAGCCTTTCGTAGATGAGTACATCGAGAAGTGTGACAGGTACCGCGAAAAGGCGTTCAAACTATTTCCCATGCTTGACAAATCATCTCGCTATTCACCTGCTGCAATGGCGACATTCTACCAGTCCATCCTCAAGAAGATTCAGAAGAAAGATGGTGATGTCTTCACCGAGAGAATCCAACTCAGCAAGACCGAGAAGATGGTCTTCGCCGCGTACGTGTACGTGCGCTACCGCTTCCTCGGGCTCTGAGTAGAAGCGGTTGCCTATGGCAAGCCACACAGAAGAAGTATTGAGCGATTTGCAACGGGGGAAGCAGCATGAGGGTAGCAGTTCTACTGGAGGACCGTTGCCAGCCGAAGAAGTGCAACGCCGAATGTTGGGCATTCTGCCCACCGGTACGCAACGGCATCGAATGCATTGTCCTTGATGACTCCAGTGGCAAGCCACTGGTCTCGGAACCCCTGTGCATAGGTTGCGGCATCTGCGTCGTCAAGTGTCCATTCGACGCCCTCATTATTACCAATCTGCCCGAGGAGCTCGACGGCGAGATGACACATCGCTACGGTGAGAACGGTTTCCGTCTGTTCAGGTTGCCCGCTCCTCGAGAGGAGCAGGTGGTAGGAATCCTAGGCCCCAACGGGATGGGGAAATCGACCGCGGTAAACCTACTCGCTGGAACCATCCAGCCCAATCTAGGTGACTGGACTGTGAACTCTAGAGACTGGTCCGAAGTCCTCGAATCATTTCCGCGCGGAGAATTGCGCGATTACCTCGGGATGGTCGCTGAAGAGGGGGTGTCGGTCGCTGTAAAGCCACAGTACATCGACAAACTACCGAAGATATTCGAAGGTAATGTGCGCGAGTTGCTCGAGAGGGTGGATGACCGCGGTGAGCTGGTTGATTATACCTCCCTCCTAGCGATTGATCACGTGCTCGACCGCAAACTCGACGCTCTTTCGGGCGGGGAGTTACAGCGTGTGGCACTATGCGCCACGCTTCTCAAGGAGGCTGATGTCTACTTCTTTGACGAGCCGTCCTCGTACCTAGACATCCACGAGAGGATGAGAATGGTCAGGATAATCCAGAATCTGGCCGAGCGCGGCAAGCGCGTCCTAGTTGTAGAGCATGACCTAGCAATACTCGATGTGCTGTGCGACCTGCTGCATGTGGTTTACGGTGAACGTGCGGCCTACGGAATTTTCACCCCTCCACGTTCAACGCGTACTGCAATCAACGCCTACCTAGACGGTTTCCTCCCTGAAGAGAACATCAGGATTCGTGATAAGCCGATACAGTTCCTACGAGGGCGTACTAGAGGAGAAGAGATCGGTTCACCGATTCTGAAATGGGGTGACATCGAGAAGACGCTTGGCGATTTCCACCTCAAGACCGGTGAGGGCGAGGTCAAATCGGCCGAAGTAGTAGGTGTCGTAGGCCCCAACGCCACCGGGAAGACCACGATGGTCAGAATCATCGCTGGTGAGATGGATCCTGACGAAGGATGGTGTACGATGGATGCAAAGGTGTCCTACAAACCTCAGCACGTCAGCACCGACTTCGACGGAACTGTTCAAGACTGGCTCGACACCGAACTGGGCAACAAGTGGCGCACTGGAGAGTTCCACACGCAGGTAGTTCGAACTCTACAGGTGGACAAGATGCTGGAGTTACATGCCAAGAAACTCTCCGGTGGTGAGCTCCAGGCAGTGAGCATCACTATCTGCCTCGGCAAGGAGGCAGACCTATACTTACTCGACGAGCCTAGCGCACACCTAGATGCCAACGCTAGGATGGAGACGGCAAAGGCCATTCGTAGGACTATGGAAAGCAATGAGAAGGCCGCCATGGTAATCGACCATGACATCTACTTCATCGACATCGTCAGTGATTCTCTTCTGGTCTTTGAGGGTGAGGGCGGCAGCACCGGCAACGCCGTGGGCCCGCTCAGTCTGCGCAAAGGAATGAATCGATTCTTGTCTGACGTGGACGTCACCTTCCGTCGCGATCACGACTCTCACAGACCCCGAATCAACAAGCCCGGGAGTGTCAAGGATCGGGAACAGAAAGCCAAGGGAGAGTACTTCTATGCTGAATAGAATACCATTGGATTATTGAATGAGCCATAAGACGCATTAGCGTGACAGACGAGGCTGGAGAGGAGACCGTCGAGCAAGATGAGGAGTCCGACCCGATTGAGGATCTGGATACTAGAGTAGCAGAACTCGAGAAAGAGCTCCAGTACTCCGCTGCAGAAATGGTCAATGTGAGGCAGAGGGCCGCAAGGGAGAGATCCGAGGCATTGCGTTACGGCGGCATGTCGATAGCACTGAGGATGCTTCCTCTTGTCGACAGTCTTGAGAAGGCCCTAGAAGCTGCAAACGGAGATGATTCAAATGCCCTCAGCGAAGGGGTCAGACTCACTCTCGAGGGAGCCAAGTCGGCTCTGGAGGCTGAGGGAGTGAGCCAGATCGAGGTTGAATCTTCATTCGACCCCACGATGATGGAGGCGATTGCAACAGTTCCGGCCCCAGAGGGCAGCGGACCAGGTAGTGTCATCGAAGTTATTGAGGTCGGTTACATGTACCATGACCGTGTCCTTCGCGCCGCTAGAGTGATAGTGGCCGAGGGTGAATGATGCCGGATAGTGGATTGATCGATCCCGATATCAGGAAAGCAAGGACGCTTCCCTCGCGTTACTACACCGATGAGGAAGTTTTCTCAGAGATAGTAGATGGATTCGCAGAGTGCTGGCACTTCGCTGCTCACGAAAGTCAATTGGATAAGCACAACGTGCTCCCTCTTGAACACATGGAGAGTCTTTTGGAGGAACCGATGCTACTCTCCCGTGATGATGCAATCAGGTGTATTTCCAACGTCTGTACTCACCGCGGGATGTTGGTGGCTACTGAGGCGTGCAGCGCCTCGACTCTTCGCTGCGGATACCACGGCCGCACATTCGGCCTAGACGGCTGCTTCCGAAATATGCCGGAGTTCGATGAGGTGGAGGATTTTCCCAGTCCTTCGGACAATCTCTCTGGTTTCGCCCTGAAGCGATGGAAGGGACTTCTCTTCGCCGGAACCAAACCGTGCCGCTTCGAAGATTGCCTTGAAGAGTTGGAGTTGCGGATTGGATGGATGCCCATTGAGTCATTCCAGCATGACCCTTCACGCCACCGCTCGTACGACATCGATGCGAATTGGGCGCTCTATGTTGACAACTACCTCGAGGGATTCCACATTCCTTACGTCCACGGTGATTTGCATGAGGAACTCGACTATGACTCATACCGGACTGAGCTTTTCGAAGGAGGTGTTCTGCAAATTGGCATCGCCCGCAGTAACGAGACATGCTTTGAGTTGCCTGATTCGTCACCCGATTATGGGCAGCGGATTGCAGCCTACTACTACTGGCTCTACCCGGGTGTGATGCTGAACTTCTACCCTTGGGGGCTGTCTATCAATATCGTCACCCCTCTCTCAGTAGACCGCACCAGAATAGTTTACCATGGCTTCGTATGGGACCATTCGAAGCTTGGAATGGGAGCAGGAGGGGATCTTGACAAGGTGGAGAGTGAGGACCAGGGGATCGTCGAGGCTACACAGAGAGGAGTGGCATCAAGAGTGTATGATAGGGGGCGATATTCCCCTACAAAAGAGACAGGTGTTCACCACTTCCACAGGATGCTTGCATCCTAACGATAGTTCATAACCACTCAGAGCCTCACGGGGTAAGATGAATAGTGACTCTAAGACTAGAATAGCAATATTACTTGTGATTTCCATGCTGCTGTCTGGCTGCACCGGAGGGGAGACTGAGCAAGAGCCTGTGGAGATTTCGGGTTGCATGGACCAGTCTGCGGAGAACTATAACCCAGATGCGACTGTGTCTGACAGATCTTGCGTCTACCCTGAGCCTGAACTGGAACCAGGGCCCGATGTAAGTCTGGCTTCACAGTCAGAATTCTGCGATGATGTCAATCCGCATCACTGCATGCTTCCATTCCCGGCTCCTGTCTTTTTGGTAGATGATGGAACCATGACCACGGGATACAGATTGCACATCCCAGGTGAAGCGGTTCCCGATTCTGGTTCAGGACCATCTGATGAATTCCACATGATCAACAGACTGGACGGTTACAGTCCCTCTACTCAGATATTCACTACATTTGAGTCCACTCCGGACGTTTCCGGCATGGCTGGCCAGTACAGTATCGGAGACTCCCTCGACCCAGCGCACGGTACTTTGTTGATGAATCTCGATACGGGAGAACTCCTACCGCACTGGGTAGAAATCGATATGAGAAGTCAAGAGGACGAGCCGACCTTCGTTTATGTTCGGCCGGTTAGTGGTCTTGAGCACGATGCGTCCTATGGTGTTGCATACCGGAATCTAGTAGATTCAGAGGGCAATTCGATTGAGGGTTCCGATGCTTTCGTCGCACTCAGGGACGGCCTGACTACCGACTCACCACAAATTGAGTCGCAGCGAGAACAATACGAAGGACTGTTTGACTCCCTAGGCGACGTTGGAGTAGAAAGGACTAGTCTGCAGGCTGCGTGGTTCTTCCATACTGCTTCAACCGCTTCCATTCTGCAAGATATGGTCTCTATGCGCGATGATGCATCTCAGAGGCTTGGAGCAGATGGAATAGGTTGCAATATCACCGAAGTCGTTGAAAACTATGGCGAAGACAATTCCACTTTCCGACTTATCAGAGGGACATTTAGTACTCCTCAATACATGGAGTCAGACTACCCTCCTGCTGAGATGCGAAGAGATTCGAGCGGCACCCCTGAGTTTATCGATTTCAGAGAAGTGGTCTTCACCATACTCATCCCGCAGGTCCTTGCCGATGAGGGGCGTTCGGGACTCCTGACTGTCCTAGGTCACGGATTCATGGGTGACGGAGATGGCATGGCCAGTGGAAGTCGGGACTTTGCCAATTTAACTGGTAGAGTAATGATAGCGACTGATTGGAAGGGATGGAGTGCTGATGGCGATTTCGATGCTCTGACCTACTCACTGATCAATGTCGAGTACTTCCAGCACCAGCATGAGCGTCACATGCAGTCAATTGTCAACAATCTAGCCATGATCAGAACATTTACTGGTGCGTGTGCTGATCTTCAAGAATTCGTCCACGATGATGTCAATCTAGTAGATGGATCAAATGTTGATTATTGGGGAATCTCATTCGGAGGTCTGCGTGGGCCCGCTCTGATGAGTATGGTTCCCGAAGTGGATCGCGGAGTACTTTGGGTCGGAGGCTCATCTTTCTCTCAGCAAATAGAGAGGTCGACCCACTACATCACCTTCGAGATGCTC
>DAUV01000082.1 GCA_002505325.1 Euryarchaeota archaeon UBA623
AATCCAACCAACCTCAAGTCTAGAGAGCCATGCACCCGAGGCCGCCTGAAACAGGCGGTTCCGGGGTGTACCAATGGTTCTTCCATCGATACTACCGATTGCACGAATTCCCATTCCACTCCCGCACACCACCATCTCAGACGCGCGCAGTATCATGTTGAGCGTCAACTTGGCCGGCCTCACCGGGATGCCTGCTGCCTCAAGTCCTGGACGAATCTGTTCAATGGTCACTGAGTCCAGAGCGCCATCACTGTGCCGAGGGTGGTAGGCCACGCCATCGTGGTCGAGCAGTAGAGGGGCACAGCGATCTCCATCCACTAGAATGTCTTCTTCAAACAGCAGAGCGATATCCACGCCGTGCTCGATAGCAGTCAGTCTCGCGTCCCTATATGGCCCCCACTCTGCGTGCTTGGTTCCCCTTACAGGCTCGTCCCATGTGGGAGCTGCAAGAGATATTGCTGCCAAAGGATTCTCGGGCCAAGTCCGGATGACAGTTGGTTCGACGTAGAGTTCGCCGTTCGACCTTACTCCAGCTCTGACGAGGAAGGCGGCTTGGTCTGCACTGTCGTTAGCCTTGCCAGGGAGTTCGAGATTAGTCAAAGTCTCAAAGATACTCTCAGCTAGGTTGTCAGGGGTCTGTATGCCTAGGACCGTGGCGTGGCGGCGGATTCTAGCGAAGTGCATGTCCGCTGCAAGCAGAGATGACTTTCCGTCCCAAGCGATAGCCGACCAGACGGCTGATCGAGGCTCTGGCATGGAGTGCGATGGGGGTTAATGCTTCAATTCCTGTGTAGATATCACAGCATGTCATCGAGGAAGGAAGGGTCGACGTCCTCGTCCTCTTCATTCAATCCTTCAGCCATGTCATCGAGGTCATCGAAGTCTAGGTCGTCAGCCATGTCATCGAGGTCATCAATGTCAGTATCATCAGGACCAACGCCTAGAAGCTCGTCGATCACAGCTTCCGAAGCGTCTGGAGCATCTGTATCAGCCTTGTCTTCCAATTCAGCATCCTGCGTTGAACTGAAACTTGGGCCCTCATCATCGACCATCAGGTCGTCCTCAAAGTCCTCGTCAGTGAGTCCTGCTGCCTCTCGTGCCATCTGTTCCTCAAGTTCGACTTCGAGTGCCCCCATCTCCCAAGGCTCGGGGGCCGCTTGCTGACGCGGCCTGATGACCATCAGAGCGCCTATTAGAATCATAACAGCTGAGACCATTGCGATTAGCGTGTTCATGTCGCCGCTCATCAGCTGGTCATACCAAGACTCGCCTGCTCCGCCCTCTCCTACTTCCGATGAGCCGAACGAAGCCTCAGACCACGGCCTTACCTCAAGTGGGTCAACAGCGAGTCGGTGGACCTCTCCGTCGAAGCCCACAATGGCAAGCCAGTGCGTGGCTGCATTGTCAACGGCTTCACCCTCAATATCACTGAGTATCATCATCGTGGTCGGATCTTCAATGAGTCCAACCCGAGTCGCCTCCGAGGTAATTTCGAACGGTTCAAGCGAGATGAATACCAAGTATGACTCAATCTGGGGATCGTTGGAATCGTCCCAGCGGATCTCTACGTGGTCGCCCGAAGGATTCCAGTTTGCTCTGATACCTGTAATCTCGGCGAGATGCAGGCCGGGGTCTAGTGAGTTCTCATCGACTAGGCTGATCATTTCCGCCTGCAGGTTACTGTCCCAATAATTACCAGATGAATCAACGGGCACCACAACAACCCAAATCGGCACCGATGGTGCGAGAGACTGTCCTGCCGACAGAGTCTCCAGTAGGATGGGCATCTGAGCCTCGCGGCTCACCACTATGGCAGGCTCCATGTTGCCTATCGAGTCAAACGGCGCTCCTGCTGCAGCATATATCCAGTACTCGCCTATGTCAGAAGCCTCACTCTCTGGGAAGGTGACGAACATAGCGTCGCCGTTGTCCGGCGACCGATCCTCGAGGATTGGTTTACCGAGTCTGTTCGGTGGTGAGATATCGCCTCTGTTGTCAAGTGGGGAGACCAGCACCATGTGCTCTTCCATCCCAGTCAGATACACATTTCCTACGATGTCATGCGTGGTGATGGTAACGTAGAGAGGGATTGATGGGACTATTGGCTGAGATGAGAGCGTTTCCACGGTACTACCGTAGAGTGCGGTGGTTACAGTGATCTGGAGCTGCAAAGCCCCTCCTATCTGCCTCTGGTCGATCTCGATAAGCCCGCAGGAGGCGGGGTCGTCGCTGCAGTGATAATTGAGATCAGCTGGATTAGGATGTTTTGCCCATATCTCAGTAAGGTCGTTCAGTGGATAGTCTGAAACCCATATGACATAGTGGCTGAAGTCAGCAGCGAGGGACCGGTTCCACACGATATCAATGGCGGTGCCATCGTCACCCGGATGATCCCATGCGCTGAGTCCTTCCACCCTTGGGGGTGGTTGTCCCTGCCCCAGTATGTTCGCTATTGGCGTGGCATCTACGACGAGAACGTCATCAAGGTTCTCGTTGCCCCAGTCATCAACAGCTACGACCCCAATCCAGTAGGCTACGCCATTTTCAAGCGATGATTCGCCCATTGAATCGATTACTATCTCGCCTGTAGTGCAATCAGTGACGTACGCTGCAACAGGCCAACCGTCCACGGTTGAAGGGGGTTGGAACCCAGAGGCGGGCAGAACGTACACTGTTTGGTAGATACAGTCCTCTTCGTCATTCGGAGTCCAAGTGACGATAATCCTCCCTCCCTCATCATCAGGGGCGTCGACTGCCGACGTATCGGTGATTGGTGCCGGTGGTATGCCGTCATCGAGACCACCGGCAGTCACTACCGGTCCGAAGACGGTTGCATTGGCTGCGTCGAACTGCCCGGCCTCGTCGACGCATGTAGCGGCCAACCAGTAGGTCTTGCCTGGCTCGAGTTGTAGGACCGTTGAGTTGCCGGCACCGTAAGCGACGTCTATCTCGTCGTTGAGAGCTATTGCATTACTGATTGGGTGCTGGACCGCCCATATCCTAGTTCGGTCGGGGTCTAACTCGGTACATGCAGACCACTCAGCGTAGATTGTGCCAGCTGAGCCTCCAGATATCGGTTCGGCCCCCAGCCAATCAGGCGGGAATGGTACTTCATCGGTTGGAGTGGCACTATTCGGCCAAGACATCGGCAGGCCCACCGAACCGTCTGCATAGGCGATAGCAATGGCGGCCCTGTACTCCCTATCCTCTGCTAAGGGGGCTTCTGTCCCCTCCCAGTCTGCAGTCGTGATGGTAGCAGTGGTTTGTGACCAAAACGGGATCTCAATGTAGGTGGAGAAATCAGAGAGTTTGTCCTGGGTAATCTCCCAGTCGGGGTCGTCAGTAGAATCCCATACATACAGTCTGTATGCATTCCAGGCCGCGTCCTCTGCTGGTAACCAAGAGGCTTCCAGCACACCGCCGCCGTCGTTTGGTCTATCAAGGAACGAAGTCATCTCAGTAGGCACCTCGACACGTTGCCAGTCGTAGGTGATACGGACCTGTAGAGAGCCGTTCTGAGGAGATTGCATCTGGATGTGCAACTGAGCAGATGATGAGCCTGGAGCGAGGTTGGACACTGCTGCTTGGAAGGAGCTTTCGATGAGGGGATTCATTGCAGCCAAATCCCACATACCTGAGTAGTTCAAGAATCGTGACTCGGCTTGAACCCAGGCCCCAGACTGAGGCGCTGAAAGCGTTAGAGCCCCTGTGTATAGAGGCAGTTTTCCGGGAATCCACATCTCGTTGCTCTGTGGAATAATAATTGGGTTCTCGTCAGTAATTAGGACCGTTGACATACCTGGATGTGTGGTGTCGGTGATGTCCCAAGAGTTACCCGCATACAGCGCAATCAGGGGGTCAGCTCGGCGCTGGTGGCCTCTTTCGAGTTCCCTAAGACTCTCCACTGGTTCGAATATGTGTAGGCCATCCTCCGCGACCACATAGAGGCCGGAGTTATCGAGGAAGGCCGCAGATATTCCAGGCACAATCTCAGAGGTCACCCTTGAGTGATCTCCACCGGACCTTACCACGTCTATCCCCCTAGGACTCACTACCGCAATGTAATCGCCATCGGAGACCATCTGGAAGGGCGGCCATGTCAGAAGGGTGTTGCGACCCAGTCCCGACTCCATCTCCATCATTGTCGCGTTCCAGTGGACCAAAGGCTCGCTGTCAGTAGCGATGTGTACACCCCAATCATCAGTCACGATAGCCCTGACGTCGTTGCTTGGAATCATGTCGATTTGGTAGGTCCCGTTGGCCATGTCGGTGGCTATGTCCCACGCTGCCACACCGGGTCTAGTTGAGCCTTGGCCATTGTGTGAGATGAATAAGGCAGCGTCATGGTGGAGGACTGTGGAAGAGCCGTCCGGATTAACGACTAGTCGTGAAGTTGCTTCAGCGAATGCTATGCCGGAGACCATGTTGCCAATTAGGCCGTCTCCGAAGTCAAGCGTATCGAGGACAGAGAGGTTATCGCGGTCGAGTACAGTCAGACCGGCTGCTCCTCCTGCGAGTACTGTGCCGTTACCCTGTATACTGGTGGTCTGATTACTAGAGCCGATAGTGAAGAGGTGCTCGATGATAGGGGTGGGCAGACCGTCGATGGTGGTGATTGGGTCATCCCAGTCGTCCCTAGTGGTGTTCCAAAGTCCGATACCGCCGTAAGTAGCGACCATGATGTGGTCGCCATACTCAAGGAAATCGCGCACGGTGTTGCTGGGTAGACCTGCAATCAGACTACCGTGGCCCCACGAGCGTGTGTTGGTGTTGAATGTCTGGTAGCCTGCTGCCGAGCCTTGGTTCCCCATCAATCCGACATACATCGTACCATCGTCTTCGAGCACCATCTCGTCCATCTGCGCGTGCAAAGCCGCTGGGGTTGGCGCAAAGATTCGGTTAGTTAGATCAATTGACCACAGACCACGCCCTGCGGTGCTGACCCAGAGTTCCTCGCCATCGAGTTTGAGAGAGTTGATGACGTCTTGATTAGCATTGTAGCCGAACTCCCAGCGAACAGAGCCATTGGCAAGCAGCTCACCCTGTAGAACTGAGGAGGCGTAGTATCCGTTGGTGTCGCTGGTCAGAGCGACCCAAACATGGGTCTCGTTTGACTCAAACTCCACGACCCTTCCACTGGTCAGACCAGCGAGTTCGTCATAGCCGCTTGCAATCAGACCTGTGCTATCCAGCCTGTCAACGCGGTTCAGTCCAGTTGTCTGACCTGAGCGACCTATAGCATACACTGGGGTGGTGCTTGATGGTGCTCTCTCAATCGAGCAGCCATCCATTCCTGGGTCGAGTATCTGTCCGTTGGCAGTGGATGTCCCGGAGGTGATGAGCCTAGATATTCCGCCGGTGTTGTCGTACTGATGAGCCGCTAGGAGCACATTGTTGTGGTGAAGCATGCCGCCTGGGAAGATTCGGTCCTCTGAGATGCCGTCACGTGAGTCCAACGTCTGCATGAACAGATCAGTGTTGTAATTGTAGCGATCAAAGCCTATGCCCTCAGTGTCAAAGCCGATGTAGAGGACGTCGTTCTGTTCGTCGCAAGCCGCGGCACGGGGATCGTTGTCAGAGAGACCTTGGTTGCCCTCAGTCATCGGTGCTATCCACTCGTTGGTTATCCCATCACTGTCCCAGTCAGCCATGTCGAATCTTGCAATTCCTCCTTGGTTACCCCACCATGACACCCTTCCAATCATGAAGTGTATCACGTCGTTGCAGACCTCGATGTCGGCAGGGTAGCCCCCGGGAATGTCACCCGTACCCAGATTCCAAGTCGTCCAGTTGTCTGTCGAGCCGTCCAAGAGCATGATTTCAGAGCCGGAGTTTCCGCCACCATAGGAGCCGAGCCAGAGACCGTTGCCCACCACTTCCATCGAGTAGAACTCTTCACCCGAACCGGACGGTAGGCCGTCGTCCTCCAGCCAAGGGGAAAGCCACGTCTCATTGTCGGGGTTAAATCTGAGTATACCGTTCATGCTCGCGAACACGTAGGTTCCGTTCCACTCCTCCATTCCTCTGATGGGTCCCTCGATGTCATACCACTCGTCTAGAAGCGTCAATGTCTGGTTCGCGGTGTACCCGAACCTCCTCATGATGCTGTTCCCGTATGCTACCCACAACTCACAGGAGTGAGTATCAAGGGGGAAGCAGTCTCCGAGGAAGCGCGCGTTAACCCTGAGGACGTTTCCGATTGTGTCGAGGTTAGCCGACCACTCTTGGGCGGTCGCATTCCAGCGCACGATGGTGCCATCACCTTCATTCCATGATCGTGGCCTAACGCCAATCCACAACTCATCTCCAACAGCCCCAATCCCATGGATTACGCTAACGGTGCCAATCTTACTGCCAGCATTTAGGGTCGAGAGACTAGTGTTGTTGTCTAGGTAGATTCGAATTATATCGTCGTTGGAGTTCCACCACGAGTTGCTCCTCTGTAGTGAGTAGTGCAACACATCCCCGATGATGACTATGTCAGCGGGCGGGGTGTTGGACAAGGTAGGTCCGTCGTTGTTAGCACCACGGTTCCAACTCTTTAGCACGGTGTCGTTGACGACGTCGATTAGGACGAGGCCGAAGTCACCTCCTGCCCACATGGTGCCCTCATTCCGTCCATGGACCAGTGCGGTGACGTCGTCGTCGTTGATGTAGCCCTGTGTGCCATCCCAAGCCTGCAGCCATGTCTGATTTACAAGGTCATAACGAGCAATTCCAGTGTTCTCGAAGCCAAGGTACAGGATATCTCCAATTTTCACCGTTCGAGCCCTCTGAGTGCTGTCTCCAGCGGTCCATACATCAATCACTGAGCCGTTGAGTGTGTTAATGACAGCCGCGCCGTTGGAGGTGCCGGCATACAGGCGATCAGTGCCAATCTTGGCCACTGCAGCGACGAAGCGCGAAGGCATACCATCCTGATTGGAGATGCAATCCTGCAAATCATAGGTCCAATTCCAAATGCAAGCGCCTCGGTTGGTGCCAGCGTAAATCCCATTCGCATCGCTCGTGACATCATAGAAGACGTACGGGTCGTTACTCCATCCAGGAATCGCTGTGGGGAGAATCTGCCAGTTACCGCCATGCCACCGAGCAAGTCCCCCATTGCCACCGGCTCCGGTGTTGGAGACACTAGATCCGACCAGCAGGCCTCCGTTGTAGTCTATGTGCAGAGATAACACGTCGTCGTCGGGAAGATTGCCGGACTGCGTCCAGTGATCGGATATGTCACCGGTGAGTCGGTCGATGACGAGAATGCCGAATCCAGTGAGTCCTAGGTACATCGTATCGTCAACGACGGCTACCGGTGTGGCCTCTAGGTTGTCAGCCCCAAGAGACTGCCAAGAACCGAGGATGGAAACGTCATACAGGTTGACCCTCATCACGCCGGCATCAGGAGTAGCAATGTATGCGATACCATATCTTGTGGCAACTTCTATCACCATGTCGGAATCTAATCCGTCTTGAGTGGTCATAACCTCAATCAGAGTATTTGTCGAGGTGTTAATGAGTGAAATGCCGGATTCGTAGTGTCCGACAACTAGGGTGTTGGAGTTGCTGTCGAAAGATAGGCTGGACACATGTTCTGAACTGATTCCCGATGCCGTTCCCTGAAAGTTTCCGTTATCGGCCTCTAGTCTCAGCAGTCCTGCTTCTAGAGTTCCCACCCAGACTATGCCTTGGTCATCTTGAACGATTGATGTCACAGATGATGGGTTGTTGACGTAATCGGTTAGATCTATGGGCGCGCGCCAGACTTGGTCGGCCTCGTCGAACCTGTCAATGATATTGCTGCCACCTATCCAAATCTCACCCTGCTCCCCATCATCTACGTGAGCAACCACTTCCATCTGCGAGGACGCGGGGCCACTCACCAGCACCATAGTGCCATCGAGTGTCTCACCCACTTGGCGGGCTAGTGTGCCCGAGCCGTCACTGACCATCATCAGACCTGAGATTGGACTCCTGAAGCCTAGCGAGGGCCATGCGATAATTGTCCTCCCAGTATTCAACAGACCCATGTCGGTAACCTGTCTCTGTGATCGAAACAGCAACGCTCCAGTATCATAGGCGTGAACAGTACTGCCAGCGAGTATGTGTAGCCAGTCCTCGGTCAGCGCGAGTCCCCGCACTACATTTGAGGAGAGCCAGTTGTTGGTAGACCACGTAGCTAGCCACGTATCGGCCACCATATCGTATCTGTTTACCCC
>DAUV01000128.1 GCA_002505325.1 Euryarchaeota archaeon UBA623
GTCCAACCTCCCTGAAGATGCCACGGAGGAAGAGAGAACAGTCTACTTCGATGTCAAGTGCAGTATGGCACTAGAGGAGGCGATTGCATCTGCTGGCGGAATGCCGCGAATGGTGAGGACCGGTCACTCGTTCATGAAGCGAGAGTTGAGGGACAATCCCCAAGCCCCTATGGCAGGTGAGATGTCGGGGCACTTCTTCTTGCACGACCGCTGGCCGGGCTTTGACGACTCACTCTACAACTCCGCGCGCTTGCTTGAGATAATCGGGCGCGACCCCGCTCCCTCAGATGGTGGTCCTTCCTTCTCAGAGCGCTTCTCATTCCTGCCAGACTACCCTTCAACAGGGGAGGCTAAGGTCCCACTACCTGGTGAGCGAGAAGAAGTCATGATAGCCGTGCAGGAAGCCTTCTCGGACATGGAGTGCTCCACAGTGGATGGCATTAGGGTGCGTTACGACGACGGTTGGTACCTGTGCCGACCAAGCAACACCGAAGCCATCCTGGTGATGCGCGCGGAGGGCAGGACCGATGCTGCGCTGGAGAGTATCCTCGCGGACGTCAACGCCCGCATCGGGCACATGGCGGATCTCAGCGCGCTGCGCTAATCTTCCAAGGAGTCAGCAGAGGCTAGTATTGGTAGAGCCACCAAAAGGCCGCATATACCAGCACAGAAGACTTGGAAGAATGCTCCAATGCCTCCCGCGGCTGCCCCGAGAGCGCTGTCTCCGGCTATCTCTGCCATGGCATCGGCGAACAGAACGGTCCCAATCAGTGACACAGCGAGTTGGGCCCCAATTGCGTAGAGTCCCATCATGACACCGCTCCTCTGGTAGTTGCGGACCTGGTTTCCGGCATATGCAATCACGAAAGGAACTACAGCTCCTACACCCGCTTGGACCCACATGAAAATCGAGTTGACCTCAATACCAATATTTTCGTACTCAGAAATCGAATCTCCAGTGACGGCTAATGCGAGAACTCCCATCAGTCCCACTAGAACTCCGTAAATCATCATGAGAATTCCCATAATCTTGGGCAGGGAGCTCTTCGGGCCAACCATCACAGCAGGTTGGCCATACGCTCCACCATCATCGCCAGCGGGGGCGGCATTCGGTGTTCCTGATAGTGTCGTTTCTTCGGGGGCTGCGCCCTCGTTGGCCTCTTCCATGCACGTGTGTAAGTAATTCAGACCTTAGCATTGTCTACGGCACCGATTCTCTTATGCGGGTGCCTCAGGTGGCCGCGCTGACGCCACTGTAGCTTAGTTGGTAGAGCACCTGATTCGTAATCAGGAGGTCGGGAGTTCAAGTCTCCCCAGTGGCTCATTCCGCTGGTTCGAGACCCAATGCACCGAGCAGTGGTCTGAACTTATCGTTTGAACGTGAGAGTGCGTCAATAACGGGCATTGGATCGCCTGAGAGCATTCCCAGTGCCGAACCACCTCCCGTGCTGTTGTGGCTGACCTCGCCTGCCATTCCACGCTGGTTGACCAACGCACTAGTGTGTCCGCCGCCGACGATAGACACCCCAGTAGACTCTGCGCACATGTTGAGAATCTCGATGGTTCCGAAGGCGAATTCAGGCAGCTCAAAGTATGAAGCCGGGCCGTTCCAAAGCACACAGCCGGCACCCGTAATTAGAGGCCGCATGTCCATCAATGTCTGAAAGCCGATGTCGTAGATAGGGTGTTGTGTTGGCAGTGCTCGGAGTTCCAACGGCTGGCGTTGGCCGTCCACCTCAACGGCGAGATCACGAGGCAAGAATAGTAGTTCCGAGTGGTCTGTGACCAGTCTTGCGGCCATTTGCCAAGTCTTTTCGAATTCATCCCCCATAGTACCACGAATGAACTCCTTGTTGCTATTCCCAATGTCATGACCACTTGCCCACAGCATCAGGTTTCCAACTACTCCTACCATGACAATGGTGTCAACTACTTCACGGCCGATTAGATTGAGTGCTACTCTTAGAGAGTCGTCGCACTTCGCACCACCAAGAATTGCTACATATGGCCTCGGGGGATCGTTAACAGCAAGGCTCAGTGACCTAATCTCATTGTTCATCAGCCGACCTGCGATGCAAGGCATCTCCTCAGCAAATCCGGTCAGAGTTGGAGAATTGCGGTGTGATGCTCCGAAGGCATCAGTAACGTAGACATCGGCCATAGCGGAAAGCTTTGTGACAATCTCAGAGTTGCGCTCCTCATCCTCACTTACCTTCTCAGGGCCATACTCATCGGGGTGCATTCTGACGTTGTCTAGGAATACCTTCTCTCCGGGCTGAAGCGCCTCTATGGCCATTAGCGCCTCATCTCCGCAGATGTCAGAGACGAATTGAATTGGTTGGCCGAGTAGACGGGACAGTCGGTCACAGTGGCCCGACATATCGGTGAAGTCTTCCTTGCCTGGTCTCGACTGGTGTCCCATGATGACGACCTGTGCATCAGATAGGTCCCCTAGGGTCTCCAGTATCGAGCGTAGTCTACTGTCATCGAGGAATGCGCCGGTCGATGGATGGAGAGGAGAATTGACATCGGTTCTGTATAGCACAGTCCGTCCCGTAAGGCGGACGTCGTCCAGCGACAGGACGGTAGTCACGTTTGGCGGCACCAGCGGCCCCTCTATGGCCATTGTGGGTGCAGAACACACTCTGTGTGTTCCCACAATACCTTTTGTGGGTGACTCTAGAAGCGTTAGCATGAGTTGGGATGCCGAGCGTATTTCAGGCCCGGACGGCGAGGACTGGAGGGTTCCCGTATCAGAATTGGAAACGAGGCAATCTAGGCTTTCTGAGGCACTTGCCCAAGCTGGCCATGAATCCGTGCTAATTGACGACCCAGTCGAACTCTACTGGTTAACTGGAGGCCGGCAGAACTCACTGCTGCTGATCGGCGCAGAAGGCTCAGGAGTATCAAACACCCAATGGGTCAGGCGCTCTCTACAGCGGGCCCGTCACGAAGCAGGGGGCAGTGATTCGCCCCACTCAGTAGTAGCCAGACCTGGAATGAGTGAATTTGAGGTTTCTCTCAGTGAAGTAGGGTGCACTCAGACCCCAGGGATGCTGGCCGCCAAGGTACCGAAATCTAGGTGGTCCTTCCTGTCATCGAAAATAGATGGTTTAGATGGCGAAAGTGAGGACTGTACGGGTATACTGTATTCACTCAGGGAGACCAAGTCGGAATGGGAACTTGAGATGCACCGCGAGAGTGGTCGGATTAATCGGATGATGTTTGATGTGATTCGTGACCAAGGGGGCATCGGACAGACCGAAATCGAGATGGCTGGGGCTGCCGATGAGGTGAGTAGGGCTGCGGGATTTGGTGGACGTATCAGAATGAGGACTTGGCCAATGGACTGCGATAGGGTGGTTATCGCCGCCGGTCGTTCTGGTGCGGTGCCCTCATACTTCGACTCGGGAGTAGCTGGACTTGGAGCCAGTCCAATAGCCTCACTGGGTGCAGGCTTTGCCAGAGTAGTCATGGGTGAGCCAGTGCTTGTGGACATTGTCCACGTCCACCGTGGCTATGTCTCAGATTGCACTCGAATGTTCAGCGCTGGCCGACTCTCCGACGAGTGGATGCAGAAACTCAATGACATGGAAGAAGTCGCTGACTTCGTCATAGACAGCCTTGGAAAAGGAGTAGATTGCTCGACTGTCTGGGACGAAGGGAGTGCAATGGTAACGGAAATGGGTCATGCAAGTCACCTGATGGGGATGCCTCCTGATCAGGCTAGATTCCTTGGGCATTCTGTCGGCCTTGAGCTAGATGAGACGCCGGTGATAGCAAGTGGTTTCGACCAGCCCCTGCAAAAGGGTGGTACTATGGCCATCGAGCCCAAAGTAATCTATTCCGAAGGAGCAATTGGGGTCGAGGACACATGGGTGCGCGGTGCAGACGGGATGGAGTGTCTGACGATGGGTGAATCCTTTCCGCTACTGACGGAGTGGTAGCATGAGCAGGGCCAAACGGAAAGCACAGATGAGGCTCGCCAAAGTACTGCGAGATCGTAACGAGCCGCACGGAAAACCGATTACAGACGAGTCGATTATGAGAGGAGTGGAGGTTGACGATTCTGGAATAGTGGAATTATGGGTAAGGCCCCCTCATCCGCACTGTCCATGCTGCCTCGATGACTTGATTAACCTCAGGAACGAGATATCATCCCAGAAAGGAGTGCTTGGATGTCATGTCGAAGTGGTAGGAATACCTCATGCAGAACGATGGACTGCTGCTGTAAACGAATAAATTAAATTAAAATTATTAATAATTATTAATAATATTTCATTCCTCTGATTCAGCGACCGTTTCTGAGTCCTTCCGCGACATTCTCTCCTCTACTTCGTGCATCTTCGAGGTGAAACGTCCTGAAATCCACCAGACCGCGATTATGATTGCAGTGATATCGAATATCAGCACGGCGAGAAACTCGGTATCCGTCCAATCTACCATTCAAGCACCTACAATGGAGGTATCAAATCGATATCGCATGAGCCTATTGGATGAATACAGCATGTGAGCGTACCGCCTGCAGCCACTAGATCTTCGTCAAGCCCGGGAGGAAGCTCATCAGGTAGGTCCACCTGACCGCTGATCAGTCTTACGAGACATGTCCCACAGTTGCCTGAGGTGCAGTTAGTGGGAATTTCTACTCCTGCCAACTCAGCAATCTCTACAATTGGGGTATCTGGAACCACTCTGGCAGTTCCCATGGGTTTCGAGCCACGGAAGAACCGGATAACCGGAGTCTCTTCGGACATGGACCTGCCTCAGCGGTCTTCCCAGCGAGTCCATCTTCCTGTCTGCTTGTTGAAGACCAGTCCAGCCTTTTTCATCCACTTGTTGAATTTCGTTGCACCCGCGCCGGTTGCTATGATGAATTCCTCACGGTGCTCCTGAGCCTGGATGTAACCCTTCGCCGCTATGGTTTGGTCAATCCAGTCATCTATGCTCATCAGCACTCCAGAGAGTTTGCTTGACTCTACCGCCGCCTCAAGTTCTTCGGCCGAGGCGCCAGTGGATTCAAGATCGCGAATCATTTGTTCAGAGACCGTGGAAGTTTTCTTCTTCTTCGGTTGCCGAGATACTGGCAGCCGGGGTTTCTTCTTCGTGTCTATCTTAATTCTTGAGCCGTTGGCCAAGCGGTCTTCGACGATCTGGGCCATTGGGGCTCTGAACTCCTCCTCACACTCCCAGCAGACAAGTGAATAATCTGTCATATCTTCGACCACATTACTTCCCAGTGGGTCGATTTCCTCGCCACAGGAAGGGCATGCGTGGAGGCATATCTTTGGTACAATTTTTCTGCGGAAGTCGACGATATCCTGCGGAGTTCCAACCAGTTCGAGCATCTCGTGATCTCTCGCTGCCTCTAGCCCTCTGGTCTCTAACTGGTCACGCAATTTGGAGCGTTGCTCAACCTTAGACTCGTCGTCGAAGGTGTTCTCCAGTTTGACAATCAGTTCGATGGTCTTGCCGAGCCTGTTCATCACCAACTTCTTGTTGCGAAATGCCTCGACCCTTGCCATCCTGAGCTGTTCCTTCTTCTCGAGCAATTCAGCGTGTAGATCCTTCTGCTCTCGCTTGAAGCGTTGCTCCTCTATCTTGTCGACCTTCTTCTTACCCCGGTCAGACAATACATCAGCTAGGAATCTCTGCTTACTGGAGTCGCGCGGGCCCGAGCGCACAGCATCGAGAACGGATTCAGCGACTTTCTTCTTGAGTCCGTAGTTGTTGATTAGAGTGGTGACGTCGAACTTCTTCAGATCACCTACCTTAACCCCGCTGTCAGAGAGGATGTGTGCGGTGTTCTCGTCTATGCCGCGTCTGAGCAGCGCAAGATAGGTGTCCTTCTTTGCCATGTGTATTCATCCTAGCCTGAGCCCGTCGCGTGACCCGCTGCCCTGACCTGCGGAACCGTGGGCCCTCTATCAAGGCGCTGTCAAAACCCTCTCATATCAGTTCATTCAGACGAAATTGCCTCTACGATTGCAACCCAATGAGAAGTCTGCAGATTCTCGGGTCTGAGTTCTATCCACCCCTCAGGCAGAGCTTCGGAGGTCGAATGTTCGATGCTCCTGACGGCCTCTGCCCAGCGCTTCTTGTGCCAGCCCCGGATGCGACTCAAACGGCTGGGTGCCCTAGATAGCAGAGTACGCATCTTACGGCGCCTGTTGGCGAAGCAGTGTTGGGTGACGATTCGGAACATCCTACGGTCTACTCCCTCAGCTCTATCTACTGGATTCAGAGAAACTAGGCGCGAAGTCACGCGAGGAGAGGGGCTGAATGAGTGAGGAGACACTTTGATGTCCAGTTCGACATCGAAATCCAGCCAAAGCGACAGTGCCAACGGACTGAGGGCTGAAGCATCCCTGCCGATGGTCATCCTCTCCGCGAACTCGTTCTGCACTAGGAGCACTATGGATGCGAGAGAATGGGCGGCGTGATGCCTCTGGATTCGCTCTATCACAGGACTAGATATCTGATACGGAAGGTTCGCTACCACGTGGGTCGCATCCACAGGCCAGTCAATATCCAAGGCATCGGCACAAAGCACTTCGAGGCGCCCATCAGCATCTCCAAAAATTCGTTGGAGGTGGGCCACCGCCTCCTCGTCAATCTCAAAGGCGGTCACCGAGGTTCCAGTCCTCAGTAAAGCCAGCGTCAGAGAGCCAGGGCCGGGGCCAATCTCAATGACGCGTGAATCTTCTCCCAACAGGGCCTTAGATGAAGCAAGCGAAACCGATTTGGAGATGACCGAGTCATCGATAAGGAAGTGCTGGCCTAACTCCTTGCTAGGTCTAATTCGATCTCTAAGCAAGTCTACTAGGAGCCGTGTGTCCAAGTCGTCCATGGCCCCACCCCGATCAGATCTCGGAGCGAACTAGGATGTCGAGTAATCTAGGAGTCTGGGCATCGTCCTCCATCTCCTTGACATAGCGCTCCGCTAGCAGTCCAGCAGAGTCGATTCCACAGGCCTCGTCAACCGCCGCCAAGTCGTTCCAACCGGCAATCCCCCGTAGTTGGACCATTTGCAGTGCCTTTGAATTCCCTATGCCAGGAAGTAGTTGGAATGCATGGTACTTCAGTGACATCGGTCCGGCGCTGTTGTAGAAACCCAAGTGCTTCTCAGGGGTCTCGGAAATTGTTGCCAAGAGGGCCTCTGTCAGTTCACCGATAGCTGCTGGAGAGAGGTCTCGGTGTCTAATTTCAGAGAGGGGGCCGGTTGATTCTGAATCCGCTGCCATCCTCGAGCCTTTGGATAGCTCTACAGAATCATTCACTCGAGCACGGACCAGATGCATTGATGGTTCGGTGATACCGTGTATCTCCTGCCCCATGGGACGTCTGTCGTGCATATCTAGGACTCTGATATGAGTCTCTGATTCATACGGACTAGGTTCGTCCTCATCGGACTCGTCGGGGCCGCCTAACTGCATGTCTCTCGGGTTGTTCAGAGCGGTTCCCCCACTTGAATGAAATTGTTGGTGAAAAGCGCCGAAAAGTAGCATCAGAGAACGTGCTGACGGATTATTGTGATGAGTTCCTCGATCTCCGAGGTGTCCATCGCAATCCTTTTGCTAGCGACGATTACCCTGACGTCTGCCACGACCATGGGGCAAAGTTCAGCCAGTTTGGCGCAGATTTCAGGATGTGGTGCAAGTTTTTCATTCTCCATCAGCGTATCGCGGAGCCCCCTGAAGGCCTCTGGGTCTGTCTTCCTGCCACCGCGATTCTCACTGGCCGCCCACTGAGCATGACCGAGTGCCATGAGTTGTTCATAGGAGAGTTCGCCACGGCGCTCGTTGGCCTGCTCCAGCAGGTCGCGGACGGTGGCGAAGTCGACATACTCTTTCTCAGACATTAGAATCACTCACTCCATGGGTCTGAGGTGCTCAGGCCTAGCCACCACGGTCTTCTGCATATCGCCGTCCGAGACTGAGACAACATATGCCCGCCCCTGAATTCCGGCAATTATACCGGTCTTGCCTTGGAAGCGACGGTGTGGCATGCCCTTCTGCTGAGCACCGTCAAGCACGATTGCGACGCGGTCGCCCTCGGCATAGGGATGCATCACACGATTGATGAAAACGCGGCTTCGCTCGGCTTTCTTCTTTTTCAGGATGCTGCGGGTACCCTGACGTTCGCCGTGTGTTCTCGTGGCCATTGAATCACCTTTCGACCGTAGGTCGTGGGAGCGTTCGACCTGCCGATTCTTCTTAAGGGCTCGGATGAGGCATTGGATTCAGTCAGCGTGAATCTCCTCAACATCAAGCCAAAGCACCTCGCATTCCCTATCCAGCACGCCGCTGACCGAGGGAACCGTTCTGCCCTCGTCGGAATGGATGAGTTCCTTGATGTAAGTCCCGGCTTCGCAACGTAAGGTTGTCTGGACCTCGTCGCCATCAACAATCACGTCGCTAATCGAGACGATTTTTCTCTTTCGCGTCTTGGCAGCCCTGCGGTGTGAAACACGCTTAGGCGTATCCTGGCCCAGTACGACACCCGATAGCCCTGATATGGCTTCCTTCACCTTCTTCTCTTCTGGGATATCGTCGACTCTGAACCTAATCGTGTAGGACTTATCCGAGCGAGTCTCTTTGACTCTCCCGATTCGCTTCCTTTCTGTCCAATCTAGTTGATCGATTTCCACCATCTCCAATGAGTTATCATTGACTGCTTCAACGAGTTCAACAAGATTCGCTTTACGGATTTGAGGATTCTTGATTTCTAGGACAAAAGGGCGGCCGGAGCCAAGACATCTGACGTCGATGTCTTCTCTGCCCATGCCGTGAAATGAGGTGTCCTCGGCCTGCAGGATGGCTCTAATCGGCTCACCGATGAGGTCCTGTACGGAGTCAGGATACTGTAGCCCGGTGCCTTGGCAAGATTCGCAGCCCTGCGCCCTTCCCCTACAGGCGCGGCAAGGCCATCTGGTCTGGGGAATCTCTCGACTGAGCTTCCTATACCTACCATAGAGAAAGACTGGTCTGACATCGATGTCGACCCTAAGAGTCAGGCCATCAACTAGGATCATCAGATCGGGCTTCTCCTTGACGAACTCAATATCAGGCATGTGCTTGGACAACTGCTCCTGTATCGCATCGACGAAAGCGGCCTTTAGCGGCCTTGAAGCAGGAGCTCCGTGTCTACTTCGGATTTTGTCCTCATCCTGTACTAAATCCTTCGGCAGATGGATTCCAAACTGTATGGTACCATACTCGATGCCTTTTGTAGATTCTATGACCCTACTGACGATGTTGCTGGTGTCATCGAACAGGTCCTCACACAGAGGGCACAGTTCGGGTGCCCCAAACTTGGCTATCCCGGGATCCCTTGCGTGGGCATCTTCTCGAATCTCCCGGCCACCCTCGGCTCCACGATTCTTGGTTCTACGACCGGCTACCCTGTGCAGGCAGTAATCGCAGGTTCCCATCTTGATAATGTGAGCGACACCCAGTGGGGCGGGACAAGGTGGTGCATCCCAATCTATTGGGGCTCCGTTGACCTCGAGGTCGTCGCCGTCGAACCACTCTTCCTTGTCGATTTCTTCGATCTCCTCGACCTCGGTGACGGTTTCTGCCGAGGCATACCCGGCGCTGGCGTAGAGTTGCCACTCATCTTCCTCGTCGAGCTTCTGCTCGTCTCCATCGGGACTATTTCCCTGCATTGTATCACCACCGAAATCACGGGGCTACCCGTGTCTTCGATAAATCCGCGACCGGAGAGTCGCCTTTGACCCCTTCGGATAGGTAATCCATATGTTCAGAGTGCTGAACCGAGGTCTTCGGCAACGCTTCTCAAATGTCTGAAGGAGTGGATTCCGCTCGAGCACCCGGAAGGCCAATCGAATCTGACTCCATAACGCCCCACTGGCTCAGCCCGCGGCTTCTCGACCCTGAGGCGAGCAATCTCCTCTTCGAACTCGATAAGCCTCTGTTGGTTCTCTTGCCTCGGCTTGCACTTGGCGCACTGGCAGCGGCAGCGTATCGACAGGTAACTGACTCTGAATGCGGCGCCGTCGGCAAATCGGAGAACGCAGTCCTCGTCGCCGCGC
>DAUV01000090.1:0-4027 GCA_002505325.1 Euryarchaeota archaeon UBA623
GATCCAACCTGAATGACTAGGTCGACAGAACCGATGTCTATACCCATCTCAAGGCTCGATGACGAGACCACAGCGCGCAGTAATCCGTTCTTCAGACGTCGCTCAACATCGAGCCGAATCGTCTTGTCCATAGATCCGTGGTGCCCCTCAACTCCTTCTAAGCCGGCAACCTTGAGACGTTGAACAACGGTCTCAGTCATGTTCCTCGTATTGACGAAAACCAGCGTAGTTGTATGCGCCTCAACCAATTCCTTGATCCGATCGATGTTGTGATCAAGAATCTCCTTAACGGGTGTCGAAGAGAACCTTGCCGTCGGAAGCAGGATGTCCATATCGATTTCACGTGCACCCGAGACCTTTGCTATCGAGATTTTCTGGGGATTCACATCACTCTCCCGGGGATCACTTGCGACTAGGAACTCAGCTACAGCGTCGAGTGGTTCCATAGTAGCGCTGATTCCTATCCTCTGGACTTTTGCGGGCAAGACAGCATCCATCAAGGCGAGAGATAGAGACAGGTGTGTGCCACGCTTAGACGGCACCAGTGAGTGCATCTCATCGATTATCATCCAGCGTAAGTCCTCAAGAATCGGTCTGAATCTCTTAGATGCTAATCCAAGTCCCAAAGACTCCGGTGTTGTGATGAGGATGTGAGGAGGTTTCCTGAGCATCCTCTGTCTATCCTTCTGAGGAGTGTCACCAGTCCTCAGACCCACTTTGATATCCTTGGCCCTACTTGGCAGGAATCTCTCCTTAATCTCCGTAAGAGGACCAATAAGATTCTTCTGAATGTCATTGGCGAGTGCTTTGATTGGTGAAATGTAGATGCACTGCACAGTGTCGGGAAGAGTTCCATCCAATGATTTCCTAACGAGGTCGTCGATGATAGACAAGAAGGCGGTTAGAGTCTTACCCGATCCAGTAGGGGAGCACAGCAGAAGATGTTCACCTTTCATGATTCTTGGAATCGCAATCTTCTGGGGTTCGGTGAAATCGGGGAACTTATCTTCAAACCAGTTCCTAACTGGGGCTGAGAGGCTCTCTAGGAGTTCCTCAGTCTCCATCTTATCTTCTATGTATTCGATTTTAGGCATTTTTTCTCTGCACCCTTCGGGTGAAAGGGAATCCATACCGTAAATGAATGCTTCTGCTTTGGATACAGTTTCAGGCCCTTAGGGCCTGGTATTCTTCTGGAATCGGGACTTCGTAGAGAAACCAGAGCGTGACAAACACTTCCTAGGACTGCTTTGCTAGGATGGCTTGAAAGGCGTTATGCGGGGTCGAAGTGCCGTTCATGAGTGATAGACGAGTCGATAGACTGACTTCCTTACTGAGGCGACGTGGGGTAGTCCTGCCCTCATTCGAGTTGTACGGCGGAGTTTCCGGGTTGGTAGATTACGGGCCCGTGGGTGCGAGGATTAGACGCAAAGTCATGGATTCATGGATAGACCACTGGACCAGTCACGGAGACATCGTTGAAGTGGATTCCCCAGCCATCACGCCTGAGTCAGTGCTGGTTGCTAGTGGACACGTCGGAGAGTTCAACGATCTGATGGTCGAGTGTGGTGGCTGTACGGGTGCCTTCAGAGTTGATCATTTGATCGAAGATAGTCACGAGAACAAAAACTCTCTATCTCCCGAGGAGCTAGTTGCAATTTTGTCTACTGGTATTGAATGTCCCACATGTAAAGAATCCAAATGGTCCGATGTAAGAACGATGGACCTGATGTTCAGCACGCAGATTGGAGCGATGAAAGGCGGACGTAAAGCGTATATGAGGCCCGAAACAGCCCAAGGAATGTTCATGTTATATCCTGCCTTATTCAGGCACTTCAAGCAGAAATTACCCTTCGGAGCCATTCAGACAGGTAAGGGGTACCGGAATGAAATTAGTCCACGACAGGGTATGATTAGGCTGCGTGAATTTAACATGGCCGAACTTGAGTACTTCATCGACCCGGAAGACCCTCCCTGCCCTAGTCTGAATACTTGGAGCGATTCAATTGCACTGGTTCCAGATCCAGATGGTGAACACTCTGGAGAGTGCTTGATTACAATCTCAGAGGCATTGTCCGCAGGGATAGTGCGACACCCTACAGTAGCATGGTTCCTTGCCAGAACAATGGATTTTCTGATTAATGTGGGAATCGATTCTACCAGAATCAGGTTTAGGCAGCATGCTAGCACTGAGATGGCCCATTACGCAGATGACTGTTGGGACTGCGAGTTACACGGCGAGCATGGTTGGGTCGAATGCGTAGGCATAGCCAATAGGACCTGTCACGACCTGTTATCTCATGAACGACACTCGGGCTCTAAGCAGCTCAAGGCTTGGAGGCAGTTCGAAGAGCCTCGAAGCGAGATTAGGGATGTATTGGTTCCAAACGGGGCATCACTCGGTCCGGCATTCAAGGGACGCGCTGGCAAAGTAATAGAGGCCCTGCAGAACCTGACTGAGATTCCCGAAAAGATGCCTTTTGAACTCACCCTAACAGATGGTTCGAGCGTTCAAATTACCGATGAAATGGCCACTAGGAGATCAGAAGAGGTCACCTTACACGGCGAGTGGTTCACTCCTCATGTCATCGAACCAGCATTCGGGATAGACCGAATCATATGGCATATTCTAGATCACAGCTACACTGAGACTGAGAAAGAAGGTGAGAAGTACAGCATAATGAGACTAAGTTCGAATGTTTCGCCATACGATGTGGCCGTACTCCCATTATTCGACAAAGATGGAATGGGAGAAATTGCCTCAGATATACTCTCGAGAGTGAACTCGATGCCAGGGCTGAGAGGTGAAATGGATTCATCGAAGTCGATTGGCAGGCGGTATGCCCGAGTAGATGAAATCGGCGTACCTTGGGCTATCACAGTCGATCACGAAACCCTCAAAGATGGAAGTGTTACAGTTCGACGCAGAGATGACCAGAAACAAATTAGAGTCATGGTTGACGATGTTCTATTGAACCTAGGTACAGGCACTGTGTCGACACTGTTCTGACGCGAATCTTATGGAGTCCCTCTTGGACACTAGACTGTGGCCGAGCCCTCCGATGATGACTGGACCGAGAGACATCGTCCAGAATCCATCAGCCTAATGGAAGGGAACGAGACTCAGCTTCGCAGAATCAGACAGTGGTTGAACCAGTGGGAAGAAGGGATGCCTCTTGAGAAGCGTGGACTATTGTTGGCGGGACCTCCCGGGGTAGGCAAAACCACCCTTGCTCGCGCCGCTGCTTTGGAAAGAGGGTGGTCAATGATTGAGTTGAACGCTAGTGAGGAGAGGAATGCGGCTGCCATACGTAGGGCAGCCACTCACGGGTCTCAGCACGTCTCCCTCGACCAGTTTTCAGGAAGTGAGGTATCTAGCGGTAAGACCCTGATACTCCTCGATGAAGTAGACCATCTTAGCGGGGGATTTGGCAAGGTTTCAGATGGTAGGATTGAGGAATCAATAAATCCTGATGAAGAAGCTACTATTCTCAGAGGTGATTCAGGAGGTAAGGCTGAGTTGCTCAATCTGCTAGATGTTGCACGCCAGCCAGTTATCATGACCTGTAATGATCCGATGAGGCTATGGGGCAGGAATAGAAACTGGAGGAGGAATAGAGACAGGCTCCTCAGGAAGGCCGAACTGGTGAATTTCAATAGGGCAGGGAAACTACACCTCAGGAGAGTTGCTCACCGAGTTCTCGATGCTGAGGGCAGGAGTATGGACCCTGAGGCCCTAGAGGCCCTCATCGACGGTAACTCTGGCGACCTAAGGGCCCTAGTTAGAGATCTGCAAGCAGTCTGTGCCCTCAGGAAAGGGCACATTGACCTCTCTGCCGTCCTTGATTTAGCCGAGGTCGCTGAGAGAGATTCTCAGATTGATGTCTTCAGGGCCCTTCGCGAAGTATACCAAAGCAGTTCAGGCAAGGAAGCAAACAGGATTCTGATGATTTCTGACAAGGATCCCGACGAGATGCTCGCTTGGTTCGTGTGGAATAACCAGACAGTATTTGACAGTGAAGTGCTGGCA
>DAUV01000090.1:4415-14115 GCA_002505325.1 Euryarchaeota archaeon UBA623
ACCAATCGTGCCTTCAGATCTTGGTATTGGGGGTCGGCTCTGTCATCTCAGGCTGCTGTTTCACACCTTCCCATTGACGGTGCATCTGACCCGTTCCTCGCATATCCAAACTTCTTACGAAGAGGCGGGGAGGCATGGAGATCCAGTAATGTGGTAGAATACCTATCTGAGGCTCTTGGCACCAGCAAAGCCTCAATCAGAGAAGACTTGTGGCCTAATCTTCTGGCGGTGCATGATTCGACACTTGGCGGTGACCCCGGAGAGTTCACCGTTGCCAAGCACCTTGGGCTATCGGGCGAGGCTCATCTAGCACTGCACGGAATTCCTAGGAGTAGGAGGGAAGCACGTAAGATTCTCGAGGATTTCAATTCCGAGAATACAAGCGAGCCTGAAGAGACAATCATTGAGGAGATTATCGAAGACAGCAAATCTGACGAAGACGGAGCAGATGGAACTCAGTTCTCACTCGATTCCTTCTAATCAGTCAGTACCAGACCATGTTTTGGGGTGCAGTAGTACTAGGACTGTTAGCAACTCAAGGCGGCCTAGCCACATCAGCATGGTAGCAATTAGCATCGACGGTTCACTGAGTGCTGCCCATGTCGCAGTTGGTCCGAATGCCCCTAGAGCTGGTCCGGTGTTTCCGAGTAGTGATATCGATATCGAGAGCACGTCTACGAACTCCAGTGATGGCTCAAGGAAAGATAGTGTTAGCATCGATACCGTCACGAGAACCATCCACGAACTGAGCATACCGAGAACAATCCAAATTTTTCTTTCCTCGATAATCTGTTGATTGAAACGTATTGCCACTATTCGACGAGGTTGAACAATCTTGACGACTTCTCTCTTAGCCAGCTCGAAAGCAATTCGGATTCTCATAACTTTGAGTCCGCCACCAGTCGAGCCGGCGCTGGCACCCACAATCATTAGCAATAGTAAGACAAACTGACTGAACACCGGCCAAGTGGTGAAGTCGGCGCTAGAGTACCCTGTGCTCGATATCGAAATAGATTGGAACAGGGCATGTCTGAGAGCAACAAGGGGAGCTAATTCTTGATCATTGGCGCCGAACCTGTAGAGGTTGAATGCCATTGCCAGCCACGCTAAGAGTAAAATCAGTAAGTAAGCTCGTAACTCCTCATCCTTCCAAGCATCTTTCGATTGGCCTGCGATCATTAGGTGCAAGAGGCTGAAGTTGATGCAGGTAAGCAACATGAAGACTATCAGAATGACCTCAACCCGCGCCGAGTTGAAGGCCATTATTCCCTCGTCAGTGGTGCCAAAACCACCAGAGGGTAAAGTGGTCAGAGAGTAGTTCACAGCATCAAAAATTCCCAGCCCTCCGAAGAAATGAAGCAAGAGGAATTCAAGAATCGTTAAAGCGATGTAAATCATCCAAAGCCGACTAGCAGTCCACTGTAATGTTGGGCCTAGACGAGACAGAGTAGGTCCAGTAAGCTCAGCTCTAGCCAATGACATCCCCCCGCCGAGTACTCGGGACAGAATCAGTAAACCAAGCATGATTACACCCATCCCTCCGACCCATTGGGAAACTGAGCGCCATAGGATCAGGCTGTTATTCTGGCTCCCAATACAGTCATCGGCCACAGTGAGTGCAGAACACACAGGACTAGTCGATAGGTCAATCACCGTTGCCCCGGTTGTGGTGAATCCGGACATTGACTCAAACCATGAGTACAACAGCCCCCTGAGTCCTTCCCAAACCGAGGCGTCACCAGCGAACATCTCAAACGGACCGTTGAACATCCCACCGAGCCAATATGGGAGGGCGCCTACAGCTACAACGGGTATCCACCCGAGAGCAACTGATGCGAATGCCTCCCTGTCTCTCACTCGAGAGGAGGCGTCGGAGTTATTCGCGAGCGATACCAATGACTGACCCAGTATTAGAGAAAGTATAGCCGGGGGCAAGTAAGTCTTGGCTGCGTACTCCATCCCCTCTGAATCGATTGAAGCACTGTAAGCGAAGACGACCATTAGGGGCAAGGCAATCAGACGAATCGTCCAGCCCAGTACGAGTCCAACTACGTCCCAGCGCATCTTCAGTTCTCCAGAGCCTTCTCCACTTTCTTGAGGTCATCTCTGGCAAGGAAGAGGTAAATCCTGTCGCCAACTTCAATGGTGTCCAAGGTATGTGGTTTCAGCAGTGCTGTCGAACCTGTATCATCGCGCCTCTCAACCAGCACAATCCTAGCGCGCAGGGCTCCTTCCGAATCCTTCACTGACTTGCCTGCAAACGAATGATCATGATTCACTTCTGCAGAAATTGAGATGATAGCTGGTATTGGCGGAATGACCTGATAGGTCCCTGGAACGTTCATGTGAATGGACTTCAAAATCGAAGTTACTGTCACCAATCTGCGGCTAACAGGTCGAGTCAGTCCTATTCTGTGAACTGCCTCGACCAAGGCTCTATCCTTCAGTAATAGTCCTGTTCGAGGGACGCCCTTATCCTTGGCCCGCATCGAAATAGCGATGTTTAGGTTGTCGTCGTCCAAAGCAGCGACAGCGATGTCATGGTGATCTATTCCCAACTCCTGTAACAATTCCTCATCCTGAGGATCACCATGAATGACGTCGAGTCTCTTACTGTTGCCGACTGGAGAGCCGACCAGTTCGTTAGCCGCATCTAAGTCAGGCTCTATGACAACCACGTTAGAGCCCTTTGAGAGATAATGGATAGCCAATTTCGAACCAAACTGACTAGCTCCGAAGACTGCGACCTGCGCGTTATCGGGGAAGTCCTCATCCTTCCTACCTACGGCTCTCGTAATCTGATGAAACTGGTCAGTGGACCTTGAGACAAAAACAAGAATCTGTCCCTCTTGAATAACCTCTGAACCTGTCGATAACATGCCCTTTTCCCCCTCATTCATTAGAGCATAGATAGAAGGGATGCCTACGAATATCTCTCCTACGTATCCCGTCTTGGTACCTATCAACGGTGAGCCAGCCATAACTTCTGAAACTGCTATCCAGGAGGTATCTCCCAGTGGAAGAATTTCATCGATAGAAGGGGCTAGCAATCCTGCTGCTAGTTGTTCAACAATTTCGTCAGAGGAGCAGACCACATGGTCAGCCTTGGACCAACTCTCTAACGGCCCTGCACCTCTTGAGGGGTCTAGTAACGTCGGATCACGAATCTTGGCTATTGTTGTGAGTCCTGATGCAGTTCGATTGCCGACCTGTTCACTGTAGACCTTCTTGGCGAATGCGCACCCTAGTAGATTTGCTTCGTCGTCGTTAGTAGCTAAAACCATAATCTCAGCATCGCTGATACCTGCCCTTAGAAGAGACTCACGTGACAGTGCACTTCCTGTTACCAACAAGCAATCAAGGCTCTGTGATTCGTTTATGGCAGTAGGGTTGGGGTCGATGAGAGCGACGCTCCTCTTCTCCTGCCTGAGGGCGGCAGCGACACCGCGTCCGACTTCGCCAGCACCTGCGATAATGACCCGCATACGTAGCGACTGCCTCGGCGGGCCGGATATAAGACTGCGCCATTGGCATGCCTAGTAGGAAGCGAATAGGCTCAGCAGAGCAGAATTGCTTTCATTCCTCGCTGTCAACTACTTGACCGCGGATTCTCTCATCTGAGGCCATTCTATGCCTATGAGATTGTCTCGTAGTGCGGCGAAAGGCTTGTTTGGCAGCAGGAGTCATGCCTGACGGTAGCCATGAGGTCTGGGCCGGCCTCCATGCCAAGACAATGGCTGGAGCCGTTAGAAGCAACGTCAGTGGCACGAACAGAGAGAGTATTAGGCACATCGTCAAAGCGCCTCTGGCTATTGCTGAAATAATGAATGGCCTCACTCTGCTTGACTCGAGAATTCTCGATCCTTGCCAAGATGCAGGTAGTGCATGCCCCAGACAGGAGACTAAAGCTATGGCGAAAGCCATAGTCAAACTAACTACGTTGACTCCGGAGTACTCTGAGTACTGCAGCTGCTTGTCAAACAGCCTATAGATGAGGTAACTAGCCTGCATCGACCCTATTCCCAACCCAAGAGCCCAACCGTATGGGGGAGAGGCCCTCAAAGATGCTACTCGGGGTCTCGCCAGTAAGAACATCACGAATGCAGTCTCGGCTGCCCCTATCAGAATGGCAAATATGCTCGCACTGACAATATTGAGATACGCTAGTATCACAGAGGAGAGGATGATTCTATCGACGCATATCGCCAGAAGCATACCTGACACTAATCCGTAGACTAGGTGTTTCACGGCACCAGCGAGGTCATAGAAGCCCGTCATCTTCGAAATTGTCCCTTTCCAACCCGCATACACCCCGAGGATGCCAATCGCGAAGGCCACTTGGGTCTGCCATAGCTCCACCGCCACGATTGGCCATGCTGCATCGGCTTTGAGGCCCTCGCCCTCAGATAACGTTCAAACCACACAATCGGGACCCGTGGACATGGCACTCGACGGGCTCAAGCGGCGCATAACGCGCTCAGTGGGTCTACTAAAGGGAAAGCGGAAGGTCGACGAGGAGACTGCTAAGGATCTCAGTCGCTCTCTTCGCAAGGCCCTACTGGAAGCTGACTTCAATGTAAGACAGTCAAAGGAGCTCACTGAGCGCATAGAGAGGCGTATGCTCGAGGAAGAACCCAGACCAGGAGTCAAACTAGAGACACATGCCATGAATCTCATCTATACCGAACTGGTTCGAATACTGGGGCAACCTAGAGAGATAATGCCTCATAACCAGACGATACTGATGGTCGGACTGTATGGACAAGGAAAGACTACTACCACTGCCAAGCTAGCTGATTGGTGGAGGCGTAGGCACGGTGTCAAAGTCGCTGTAATCGAAGCTGATGTGCACCGCCCGGGGGCATTCGAGCAACTCCAGCAGTTGCTGGAAGGAACGAACGTGGACGTCTATGGAGAACCGGAAGAGCAAGATGCGACTAGGATTGTTAGAAACGGAATCAAGGAAGTTGGTAACGCCGATGTTGTAATCATCGATACGGCAGGACGCGATAGTCTTGATGAGTCGTTGCGAGACGAGCTTGTCGGGATAGCAGAAATCGCCAATGCCACCGAGCGTTTCCTAGTAATTGACGCACAGGTAGGTCAGGCAGCAGGCCCAGTAGCCGAGACGTTTCACAAACTTGTGGGAGTCACTGGCACAATAGTGACCAAATTGGACGGAACCGCCCGAGGTGGTGGAGCGCTCAGTGCTGTATCGGCTACCGGTGCCCCGATAGTTTTCATTGGAGAAGGCGAGAAGGTCCAAGATCTAGAGAAGTTTGAGTCTGATCGATTCATCTCAAGATTACTTGGCTTGGGAGATATCAAGGGACTAATCGATCTAGCACCTGGAGACCTTGACCAAGAGGAGGCTGCCCGATTGGCTCAGCGACTTATGTCGGGTAGATTCACCCTGACTGACATGTACAGTCAGATGGAGATGATGAGCAAGATTGGTAGCGTGGAGAAAATGCTCTCGCACTTGCCCGATGCAATGTTCGGAGGAATGGGCAATATGAGCACGGCTCAGAAGCGTCAAATGCAAGGCAATCTGGAGAGGTATAGAGTAATCATGGACTCAATGACTCAGAAGGAGAAGGATGAACCGATACTCCTCAAATCGAGCAGGATAAGGAGAATAGCACGAGGTTCAGGAGTTGATGAGAAAGATGTCAAGGAACTCCTAGCGCAGTGGAACCGAAGTCGTAAGATGATGCGTGGGATGAAAGGCGACCGTAGCTTCAGAAGGAAGATGAAGTCAATGATGGATGTTGATGACATTGATCTCGACATGGGGTGAAGTCTTGCAACGCCACTTTGCCATTATTGGCCATGATGCTCCGGGTACTGGAGAATTATTTCTGAATAATCTAGCCGGAGGGTCTGGCAGAGTGGATGTGTTGGCCAGAGCTGTGAATACAGCGCTGTTCATCTCACACGGAATCAGAACCGATTCGACAATTACCATTCACCTCATGGGCGGAGAAATCCCTAGAAGAGTAAAATTTGATGGTAAAATCCTGCGAGGGGTACATCCTGACGAACGTTCGATATCAGGGCACATCCGTTCGATAATGAAGAATCCCGTCCCGCCAATCGGGATATGGCAGGAGGCCTCGGTAGGAGTTTTACACTCAGGCGGGGATGTCGAGGAGACCCTCATAGAGTGGGACAGAGAGGGAGTGATTGCCCACATTCTCGATACTGAAGGAGAGGAACTAGAGAGTGAGGGGAGCAGTTCGATGGGTTTCGTACTGTCTGACCATTTACCGTTCACCGACGAAGAAAGTGTAGTACTGAAGGGCTATCAAAAAGTTTCATTGGGTTCTGCATGGTTACAAGGGCACGTCTGCATAGCAATCGTACACCATATTTTGGACGATTAATCGAGCCACTTAGGTAAACCTGAGGAAGATTGGTTCGTAGCTTCAGACAGCAATACCTCACTGAGTCCGAGAGGGTGATTGACTGGCCAAGACGATAGAGGTGTGATTGAGACTGACCCTGAATTGATAGCGTTGCAATCCGTTCCAGGTATGTCCTCGTCCTCGATGGTTGCAGCACCTACTTCGAAAGCCACACCAATATTGTCGATATCCCTCATGTCAATGGCATTATGATACCACCTAGAGCCAAGAGATGTCGTCTGGAAACTGCCATCCCATTGTTCCGGCCCGTTGATGTTCAGTATCATGTCGCCGTCAGCGAAAGCAGCGAGTATTCTATCTCGGGACGGAGCTAGATCTGATATTGCCCTTCTACTTCCATTGGGCCGTCCGAGATTGGATGGCTCCGACGGGAGCGATGATAGGCACGCTTCGATGATTATCAGAGAGGCTTTTAGGGTCTCAGAATATTCTGAATGCTCGTAGGTGGCTAGGCTGATTGCGATTGCTGGCATCCCATAGAGCGCCGATTCCCTAGCAGCAGACACGGTACCCGAATGCAGGACATCGACGGAAAGATTGGGGCCTTGATTTATTCCAGAAATACACAGAGTCGGAACAATCTCTGGAGCCCAAGCTCGAAGACCACCGTCCATGGCTACTATGGCGCAGTCACACGGCGTACCATCTAGAGAGAAGATGCGCAGAGGAGGTCCGCCTTTGACCTTGAGAGAATCGGAGATGTCGGTTCTCTCTTGGAACTTCAGGTCATGACGCAGTGTCAAGCGCATCCCAGAGCATGACTGCTCACTAGCGGGTGCCAACACCACCACAGGGTGACCTAGAGAGTGAAGAGCAGCCACTAGGATTTGCAGACCTTCAGACTCGATTCCATCGTCATTGGTCACGAATACTGCAGAGCGATTCATGTTAGGGGCATCAGAAGGGGGTTCATGAAACCGCGTCCTGAACCACATCACCCTGCTCCGCCTCAATGGTCACCATGATTGCTCCAGCAAGCATCAAAGGGCCCCCTAGAACAGTCCAGATTCCAAGCGTGGCTTCTCCAGTCCAAAGCCATCCGATGATTCCACCGACAACAGGTTCAAACAACAAAGTGATTGATATTGTGATTGGTGTAATCCAGCGTAGTACAGCGTTTATACCAGTATGGCCACATAATCCGGGGCCAAGAGAAAGGTATGCTATCCACGGCAGCCACACGGCGTCCGCCCATCCAAGAAGTGATATTTCAGGTACGGTATCGGCCATGCTGGCGCCCTCCTGAGAGATGGCAGCCAAAGCCAGCCAGATGGCAGCTGCGAAGGTGACTGGGAATGCATATACAAATATCGGCATCTTACGTTTCGACCTCAGATGTCTGCCAGCGAGTAGGTAACCCACCACGGTGACGGCGCCGAGGAACGCAGCAGCATCACCTAAGACAGAGACCTCACCACCCGCCTCCACATCGCCTAGAGACATTAGTGCACCAACCAAACCGACAACTACGCCAGTCACGTGACCTCGGCGCACCACTAACCCTATTGCGGGCATAATCAGTACGAGAACTAAAGGATGCATCGAGACGAACAGTAAACTGTGTACTAGGCTGGTGTGATCGAGTGACCAGACCCATGCACCAAAGTGGATGGCGAGGAACACGCTCGAAGCCAAGATGATTTGCCAGTCCTTCGTGCTAACCCCATCGCTCCCTATCTTTCTATACTGATAGATGAATCCCGGCAAGAGAACCAGAGCAGTACCCTGCATTCTCCACGAGGCCCGAAGTAAAGGAGGGACTTCACTCATGGCTTGAAGGACTACGCCGGCGCTAGAAACGGCCAATAGCGCCACACCAAGCAATGCCCAAGCGAATAGAGGTGTGGCTGATCTTGACGATTCTGACATCATTAATCCGCCATCTCAGCGTCCATGACCTCTGAATCACCCTCTGAATCGAGGTTTACGCCAATAATGCCAGCCGCTCTGAACAAAACGAAGATTATGGCTGCCAATGCCACATTGACAAGTAAGAATCCTGCGAATCTGGCTTGGGGCCACCATGATTTGATACTCATCGTCTCCGTGCAGACCACAGAATCTGGTAATATCTCACAAGACGGTTCTTTTCCATCGGCCATATCTGAAGCGATACGCGATGTAGCATAGGTGAGAACATGACTGAAATCATCATCCTCAGAACCTAGTATCTCATCGAGGTAGGTATCTTCGGTCCACGAATCGGGATGGTATTCCTGCTCGACCTCAATCTCGTCTGAGACGGCTAGTATAGCAGATTCAACACCAAAGAATGCCTCGCCTGTCAGAGCTCCTGCAGCGATCATGAAGGTGAACAGCAGCATTAGCGCGCGGCTCTTTTCTGAAGCTGCTGAGCCTTCGGAGAGACGGATCTCTTCGACCTTTGGATTGAGTCTTCGGTCTTCCCACCAATCACGGGCCGCCCCTCCTGCAAGCATTGGGAATGTTACTGGAGTTGGCAAATACATCCCAAGTCCAAACGAAGTTCCCATCCCGGTGGCCCACTCCATGAATGCTCCCAATAGGAAGCCCAACCCTAGAGCGATCCAGTCGCCTTGTCCCTCGGCTAGAATTATCGTGAATGTGGCGAATGCATTAGCCTGCGGGGCCAATAAATCGATACTGCCCTCTGCTAGTAATTTTGACAAGAAAATGGCTACTCCGGCACCTAAAATAGCACCTGGAACCACTCCAAGGATGTTACCTTTCGAGATATGATACGGCCTGTTGCCAATGTATAGACTGTTTTTGTAGTCGCCTACAACCGTTCCTGACATAGAAATTGCAGAGCCGAACACGGTAGTGCCCACTAGCGCCATCAGCACTGATTCCTCCTTGCTTAGGCCGACAGGCAAGTTGAGGAAAACCAATAGTAGCATCAAGAGAACGATGAAAGATGTACCCGAAACTGGCTCTATTCCGGTCTCCCCCATTACTCGAACGGCGATTGCGCCCAGTAGGAATGTGGTGGCTAACAGGACTATAGCGAACAATACTGCAGGCAATACTGGAAATCCTCCAATGACGAATATGGCAATCATTGCTACAAATGCAATTCCCATGAAGATTGGGATATGGTCCAGAGGCCACTCATACCAACCCCTGTCCTCAATGTACTCCTCGCCCTTCTCTCCAGTGAACGCGCTTGCAATGTCTCCGAAGATGTTGGCAAACGTTGGGGCCATCTTCAGTAGGCCGTATATCCCTCCTCCGAGAATGGCTCCAATTGCGATAACCTTGACGTAGCTGAAGGCTTTCCACTGAACAATCGG
>DAUV01000090.1:14525-21093 GCA_002505325.1 Euryarchaeota archaeon UBA623
ACGTCTTGATATACAACAAGAGGCACAAGGAAAAACCATGCCACAAGTGAGCCTAGATTGACAAGGAGTGCTACTCTGAACTTCATGAACCACCCTATAGCGAGTAAAGTGGGACTCAACTCCACGCCTAGGAATGTGTATGAAAATATGTTACCAGACTCGTAAGGAGTGATTCCGCTGAAAGGAGCATGTCCATCAACGAGTTTGCTAGGCTGATGCAACCATCTCTCAGTGTAAATAGATGCTAAACCCCAATCCTCTCCCGAGAAGGTCATGGCAATCCAATCTGCTATACTTCCAGGTATGCCAGCGATTTTTCTGCTCCAAACCAACGGATAGTCAATTAAGAACATGAATCCCATTGTGAGAACCGTCCATAGGCCAACGGTTTTCAGCGAATCTCGAGCTGCGTCAGCAGCTCCGGTATTGACGTCAGCTGCGATATCTAACATCTTCAGGGTGGCTTCAAACCCCGGCATAGGCAATGGGTCTTCGACCAACCATACGCGTCTGAAGATGATGAAATACATCACACCGAGGAAACCGGCAAACATAGATGCGATAATCCCTATGAAAGCCAGTTGGAAAGTATCGACAGAAGATATTAGATGGCCATCTCCGACGATATAGTCGTCTGAATATGCGAGTAAGAATATTGCAGGGAAAGTGAAGATGAATCCCGTAGAAGCATGGGTGGCACCAGTAGTGGCACTGGTCGCGATGTTGACTTCTGAGGGAGACCATTTGAGGGCCATCCCCAACAGGTAAGCTACGTACCAAGCAGCTGAGACAGCAAGGCCAATCTTGAGTCCAATGTAAGCGGTAACTCCACTGAAGATAGCACCAATGAATATGCCAATCAGAATTTTCCTAGTATCCCAGTGGCTAATCTCAAACGAATCCTGTAGGTTCTTCTCCTCTAGATACTGTTCGAGGACACCTGTGTTGAGATTGTTGTACATATCTTCGTCGAGCCACGTTAGTGTGCCTTTCTCGATCGACTCGAGACCAGAGGGTGTGGCCGGTTGCCTGTAAGCAGAACGTTGGACCTTGGACATGCTACGCTCCTGCATAGGGGTCGCAGTTAGTCGCTTATACTTCTCCGCCTACTCTAGAGTCGGATAGGCAGATAATAGGGCATCAGTGGTCGCGCGTAATCCTGAACCGGCCCATGGCTTCCATCCACTGGATTTCACCGCCTGGCTCAAGGTTGAATTCTGTGGTCTCAGGAAGTATCAGAGATTCGTATGTCTTGTTGTCCATAGCATGTACCTCGGAGCCTTGGATGTGTGTGATGATGGCCGAACCTTTCTCAATAACTGGAACATGGATAGAATCAGTAACAGTACCGACATGGCTTTTCTTCTGCCCTGTGAAGATGTCTTCAAGCTCAAGCCGGGCCTTGGCTGAGCCGTGCTTACCTGGCTTTGATTTGGACATGCTGAGGATCTTGTAGGCACTTTCTTCGAGCGCTACGTAGCGACCCACCTTCAACGTTCGAATCTCCACTCTGTTCGTTCCTGGCATGCTAACGCCCTCAGGTCTCTTGCACCGCCTTATCAGCATTCCCCGAACAAGGCCTAGCCTAACTGACTGGGGCCGGGGTCGAGGGCCGTAGCCCCCGACTCCGGGTTATGTCAACTGAGTTTGCTCAGTCGTCCTTGCGGCGGCCCAAGAGGGCAGCGCCAAGCAGCGAGATTGCAGCGAACAATGATGGGAAGCCTGGTACGGCATTCGTCCATCCAAGGTCGGTTTCCTCCGCAGGCACGTAAGCAGGACCATCGGTATTGTCAGCGTCCATAGCATCGCAGAGTAGATCGCCGTCGTAGTCAGATGGTGTGGAGGTAGCTTCGAGGCTGTCGGAGCCGCACTCGTCCTCATTCGCATCAGAGAAGCCATCGTCGTCATCGTCCGTATCTTCGTTGTCTCCAATACCGTCACCGTCAGTGTCATCCCACTCGGCTGCGTTAGTTGGGAAGGCGTCGTCTACATCGGCATCGCCGTCGTTATCGTCGTCGCCATCAGCGTTGTCACCTAGTCCGTCGCCGTCGAGATCACTGTCCTCAGCCGCATTGAGCGGGAAGGCGTCGTCTACGTCTGCAGTGCCATCGCCGTCATCGTCGGTGTCGCTGTTGTCGCCAATTCCGTCACCATCACTGTCGACCCACTCAGAGGAATCATCGGGGAAGACATCGATACCATCGTTGACGCCGTCACCGTCGTCATCCGCATCAGAGTTGTCGCCCTGACCGTCGCCGTCCATGTCGGCCCACTCACTGGAATCCTCAGGGAAGGCATCGTCTACATCGTCGTAGCCGTCGTTGTCGTCGTCATCGTCAGCATTGTTGCCAATGCCATCGTTGTCGTCGTCAGACCACTCCGAGGAGTCAAGTGGGAACGGATCAGCCACGTCAGCGACTCCGTCGCCATCGTCATCTGGATCCACGTTGTTACCAAGGCCATCGGCATCGGTATCGTCCCATTCACCTGCGTTGTAAGGGAATGCGTCGTCCACATCGTCCACTCCGTCAGCGTCGTCATCGGTGTCAGCATTGTCGCCAATTCCGTCTCCGTCGAAGTCTTCGGTCTCTGTGGCGTCGTTCGGGAACTCGTCCTGACCGTCATTCACTCCGTCGTTGTCATCGTCGCTGTCTTCGTTGTCACCAGTACCATCGCCGTCGTTGTCATTAACTTCGCTTGGGTCCTGTGGGAACGCGTCGACATCGTCGTCGTATCCGTCGTTGTCGTCGTCAGTATCCATGATGTCACAGATATGGTCTCCTTCGAAGTCAGCAGGCACAGAGTTGGCGTCTAGAGCGTCGGTTCCACAAGCTGCCTCGTCAGAGTCAGACCATGTGTCAGCGTCGTCATCGTCATCGATTGTGTAGGCCGATGGGTCGCAGGCAGAGCCGTTGAGCATCGTCGTGCCAAGGTTATCGGAGAGTCCGTCACCGTCGGTGTCTAGACCAACGCATGGGTCAAGTGGATCCAAGTCATCACCATCTAGAGTACCGTCGTTATCGTCGTCGGGATCGAGGTTGGTGATACCAGTTGGCACTGGGATATCGACGTCGTCAATCCATGCAGTATTCTGGTTGGCGTCCACAGAGCTGTCCTTCCAGTAAACCCACGTGTAGGTGTGATAGCCAGCAACCACAGGGAACGTGTACGTACCAGTGACGAGGCCAGACCAGCGCATGGTGTATCCAGAGGTCCTCAGGCATCCTGCAGAGTTGTCGATACAGAACACAAGGTAGTCCCAGTTGGCCTCAGACGAAACGTCGTAGTCGAACTGGCCTGTACCATTGACTGCGTTGACAATGATCTCAATCTTGGACTGCTGGTTGTGCGTAATCGGACCAGCCTGAGCGGAGTAAGCTCCACCGAGGTTAGCCGTAGACGCGCCGACAGACCACATCTGGTCGCCGCTAGTAGTCCATCCGCCGCCTAGCGAACCAGACTCGAAGTCACCGCTGAATGGAGGCGGTCCGGTGTAGTCAGCAATTCCGTCGCCGTCAGTGTCAATCCAAGCGCTGCCGTCCAATGGGAACGGATCGACATCGTCGTTGACGTTGTCGCCGTCGTCATCAAGGTCGGCGTTGTCGCCGGTTCCGTCACCGTCGAAGTCAGACCACTCGGTCGGGTCGGTTGGGAATGCGTCGTTGGCGTCGAGGACTCCGTCGTTGTCATCGTCGTCGTCGGCGTTGTCACCGATTCCGTCCTGGTCGCTGTCAGACTGCTCGTTCGGGTCCAGTGGGAACTCGTCGTTCAGGTCGTACGTGCCGTCGTTATCGTCGTCGGTGTCTTGTACGTCGCAGAAGCCGTCGCCATCAGAGTCAGTGTTCTCATTGGCATCGTATGGACAATCGTCGACTAGGTCGTCGTAACCGTCATTGTCGTCGTCCATGTCCTCGTCAACGCCATCGGATGTCACGACCACGTTGTCGATGTAGATCGCCTCAGAACCAGAGTTTGAAGCAAACTGCACGGCAATGCTGCCTGCACCAGAGACGTCGGCTGAGATGGTCGTCCACACGCCCTCCATTGCGGAGAAGTCAAGATCGATATCGTAGCCGTTGGTGTCTAGCAGGTATGTACTGCCCGTTGCGGTTTCATAACTCACGGTGATGTAGTCGGTTGTCTCCCATCCAGTGCTCTGGACGAAGATATCCATTGAAACACTGTCTGCGTCGGAAACGACATCGAAGACCAGTTGCGCGATACCATCGGTGTCAGACATCTGGTAGCCCTGCGTGCCGTCGGTGAAGGCACCAACAGTGCTGGCGTAGTCAGTGACTCCGAAGTAGTCGCCATCTGTCAGGCCGACTCCGCCGGTGCTGATGTACGATGCGCTGTATCCGAGGTCAGACCCAGTCACGTAAGCTGTGAAGCCCATCATGTTCAGTCCATACGGACTCGCGTCCTGTGACCATGTGTAGGTACCAGAATCTGTCCAATCTGACCATCCAGTGTAACCGCCATTGGCAGCCCAATCGGTGTAGTAGTCACCGTTTGCGATAGAAATCAGTAGGTGTCCGGATGGTCCTGTCAGTGTGGCGTCATGGTATGCGTACGTGTACCCAGTAATCACCGATGGACTCAGAGTCTCACCCTCGTTGAGGGTGAAGCTGCAAGTGAATGCAGACATGATGGTACCACCAGTTGTGCAAGGCGTCGAGGACGAGTCGTAGTTGACATCGGACTCTCCAGCGTTGTTAGCCAACGTGTGGTTGAGAGACTCGTTGCCGGTGTCGGTGTAGTACCCGCTCTCAGCGTATGCCGCCTCAAACGAGGCAGAAGCCACTGTGGAACCACAGCCAACCGATAGCAAGGTATCGGGCATTCCGTCGCCGTCGAAGTCAGCGTTCGCGCAGTTGTTCAGCGGGAACGGATCGCTTGCATCAGGTGTGCCGTCGCCGTCATCATCGTCGTCGGCGTTGTTTCCAATACCATCGCTGTCGGTGTCATCCCACTCAGTAGCGTCGAGTGAGAAGGCGTCGACTATGTCGTAGTACCCGTCGTCGTCGTCGTCGCTGTCCAGAACCAGAGTGCTCGAGCAACTGGCCGTCATGGAGTCAGGCTTGCCGTCACCATCAGTATCGGTGTCCGCGCAGCTGTCCAGCGAGAACGCATCATCCACGTCCAGCGTACCGTCGCCGTCGTCGTCGGTATCACCGTTGTCGCCGATACCGTCAGCATCAGTGTCGATGAATTCGTTGACGTCATCAGGGAAGGCATCGGCAGCGTTGGCATATCCGTCACCGTCGCGGTCTGTGTCCAGAGCGTCGCAGGTCAAATCACCGTCCATGTCGGCAGGCGTGCTCGATGCGTCCAACGAATCGCTGGAGGAGGCGTATGCGCTGCCATCGTCGCAGAGAGCGGCTGTCGCGGTGTCGTATGCGTCGCCCTCATCCAAGTCGGAGTAGCCGTCGCCGTCGTCATCCGAGTCGACCGAGGTGCCGTAGGTGGTGATCGAAGGCACGGTCGTGCCCGAGATGTAGGTGTATGATGCGGTTGCCCAACCGCCTCCGTCACTGTACGAGTCGAACAACTGGATGGTGTAGTCACCAGCAGTTGTGTATGTCAGCGGACCATCGTTGTAGTCGTAGGTAGTGGTTGTTCCGGCTGGTGTCAGAACCGTCAACGAGAACTCGCTAGTCCATGAGGTCGAATCGCCGAATGCAAGATCCAGTGTCTCTCCTGCTGGTAGGGTCACCGTGCAGGACGGATCGGTTGCGGATCCGTAGCTGTAGCCGTTACCGTTCACCATGTCGCACAGTGTAACGGTCGTGTACGCGACAACAGTCGAGTTCGGGTCGATAAAGTCAGCCAGGCCGTCGTCATCGGTGTCGAGCCAGACCTCGTAGTCGAACTGGAACTTGTCGCTGCCAGTAGACAGTGTGTAGCTCACCTGAACCCAGCAGGAAGTTCCTGACCAGGAACTTGGGTTGCAACCGTCGCCATAGGAGTCCTCGTAATACAGAGTGTACGTTCCTGCGGAGAGTGTCGTCACCACGTTGTTGGAGTTCGTGGCGTACCCGGAGTACGTCGTTCCGTCGACTGTGACTCGGGCCTCGCTACCGTAGCTCGCTGTGTCGAGAACGACTGTTGCGGTCTCGCCTGCGGGTACAGTGAATGTGCACTCAGTGTCATCCCAGCCGTTGCCGTTGGAGTCGCCGTCGCTTGAAGACACCGCTAGGAAGTCTCCCGTGGGTGCGTCAGCGTTACCTGATGGGTCGTACCACTCGGTTCCGCCCTCGGGACCACATAGCTGGATTACGGTCGTGATTATGTCCAGATAACCGTCGTTGTCGTCATCATCATCGAGGGCGTCGCACAGGTTCACACCGTTAGGTGCGCCTGAGGAGTCCACACTCGCCGTTGTTCCGACCGTGTCTGCGTCGTTGTCAGCAGGGAAGTCGGTGGCTGAGGACGCGCTGGTTCCGCACTGTGCCTCGAAGGCGTCACCCCATCCGTCGTTGTCGAAGTCGTATGGGTATGTGTCGGAGCCGTCTGGCGTACCGTCGTTGTCGTCATCCGCGTCAGCGTTGTTGCCGATGCCGTCACC
>DAUV01000119.1 GCA_002505325.1 Euryarchaeota archaeon UBA623
TACGCTGAAACCGTGATGGGCTGTATGGACCCAGCTGCTAACAACCACGACGCAGCGGCCGAAGATGATGACGGCTCTTGTGACTATGGTATGGCACAGGCAGACATTATGGCAGCCTATTCGGCTGGCGAAATGGAGTTCTCTGCGGCTCTCTACGAGTTAGAGAAGTCCAGGAAGTGCCGTGAGCAGGGTTCTAACAACCCATGCGAGATAGTTGAGATGTCCATTGGTGACGCCTCAACCATCGACCCCCACGATGCTTACGACTCGGCATCCGGTGACGTCATTGAGCAGGTCTACGACACGCTCTACCGCTACGCGGGAGACGGAAGTGGAAACGCTATCATCGAGCCCCGTCTTGCCACTGGCTACACAGTCAGTGCAGACGGTCTGACCTACACGTTCGATCTACGAGATGACGTGTACTTCAGCAACGGTGACTTGATGGAAGCATCTGACGTTGTGTACTCATGGTGCCGCGTACTTGGCTACGGCTCGCCCGACAGCCACGTAGGTTGGATCCTAGAGCAGAGCTTCGACTGCAACGACGCTGACGGCAACCACGATGACAACGGCGGCGCGAGTTTCACTGTCAACAGTGCGACCTCTTTTTCGGTCACACTGTTCGCACAGTCCTCGGCATTCATCTCGACGATTGCTTACACAGTTGGCGCTGTAATCAACGCTGAGCTGTGCGAGGAAAACCGCGTCGATGCTGGTGGAGAGAACGACGACTACTGCCACGAGTGGATGGACGAGGCTCCCTTCGGAGCTGGAACCAACGCTTACCTGGTACAGTCTTGGGTCCGTGAGGACCGACTCGTCCTCGTGCCGAACTGGATGTACTGGGAGGCTGGCGATTACAACATCAACCGCCACACCGTGTCCATAGTCACCGAGGCCACGACGAGGCTGCTTGCCTTCACCGATGGTGAGGTCGATTTCGGCAGCATCAACATCGAGGATTTGGTGAACTTCTGCGAGAACCTAGAAGACAAGCCTAACGTAATATCCAAGGACGGATACATCTGCAGTTACAGGGAGACTTTCACTACGACCCTGTCAGCCTTCAACCTACACCCGAAGGCCCTTGATGCAGGAGAGGACAACACCAACACTGATGCTAACTCGTCCCTCATCCTAAACCACGATTGTGATGGTGACGGTTCCAATGACTGCAGCGTCATGGAAGTAGGAGCAGTCCGAGCGGCTATATCCTACGCGTTCGACTACGAGACCCACCGAAGGGACACGTACGACAACTCTCTGGCACCTCAGTATGGACCGATCCCGACTGGCTTCCTGTATGCGGATACCCAGTACGAGACCTTCACCTACAACCTAGCCTACGCCGAGCAACTCCTAGAGGACGCCGGCTTCATCCGCCAGTACGACTGCACTTCGCTGACACGCAGCGAAGCACCAGTCGTTGTTGCAGAGGGAGACAGAGACGGCACCGAGTGCCGCCTACCAAACGTCCTAGGTGTAATGGCAAACGAGGGTAACGACTACCGAATCGCTATGGCCGGCCAACTCGCTGAGGCCCTAGGGACTATCGGAGTTGCCACCGCTGGCGATGCTAAGCCTTGGGCTGAGTACCTGACCATGTACTACACTAGGACCTGGGATATCAGGTTCAGTGGATGGGCACCTGACTACCTCGACCCCGACAACTACTGGTCGCCATTCGCTGGCGGTCACTCCATCGGCGGAGACGCTTATGGTACAGGGTATGAGAACTCGGACGTCAACGACGCCCTTGTAATCGGCAGGACCTCACAGGATGATGATACACGCAGGCAGGCCTACGAGGATGCCTTCGCAGCATGGATTCTAGATCCTAACATGATCATCATTGGGCAGTACAACGGCGTAGGTGTCAAGCACGACGACATCTGCAGCCCGCCGTATGCAGCTATTGGGTCCGCCCACTGGTTTGACTACGACAAGCTGCCAATGGTCAACGGCGCACTAGTCGGCTCTTGCTGATTAACGACGTGAAGACGTAAGGCCGGCGGCAGCCACCTTCGGGTGGTTGCCGTCGCGCCGTCAATCAAATCCTTTCTTGCTTGCGATGGTCGTAAGGTAAGTATCGTTAATCAATCGTCTGCCTGCCTACGGCAGGCAGAAGGTAACTGTGATAGAGTCGTCTCGATTAGCACTGCAAGGAGGGGTTGACTGTGAAGTTGCACGAGTTCGTAGTTCGAAGACTATTGCTGCTAATCCCTGTGATGGTAGGGGTCACAGTTCTGACATTTTCCATTTCCCATCTAATCCCCGCAGATGCAGCTGCTGCACAGTGCGGTGACAAGTGCGGCATAGTCGCCGACACCTACTATGAGAACGGGGCATCGGGCGAGCCTTACACGGAACAGTTGGACGAGGGCGAACTTTACACTCTAGGGGAGGACATATCTGTAGGGGCTGCCAATGTTACTCTGACCGTGATTACCAATTTTCCCGAGTCCGGAGAAGGACTCATTGGAAACGACTCCTTCACTTGGTCGGGGAGGAACGGATTAACCCTCACAGGTGTCAATGGCATCAGTAACAATGCCCCTGAAGGAACCGAAGTTAGCTACTTCGTTCGGGTTACGGCCTATGAGGCCAACAGAGAACGCCTAGGGATGAATGATCCGCTCATAAAACAGTTTGAAATCTATGTGACACATCTCTCGGAGGGCGACTGGGGTAACTCAGAAACCTATCATCGTCCTGTCGTAGATGTGGTGAAAGACGCGGCCCCGATTACCTTAGAGATGTCTTTCTTCGCTCTATTCATAGCCTACCCTCTGGGAATCACCCTTGGAATCATCGCAGCTGTGAGACAAGATCGAATGTTCGATCACGTCTCTCGATTCTTTGCCATAGCATTCGTCAGTCTACCGATATTCTGGTTTGCGATGGTTCTACAACTCTTTTTCGCCACTGGAGCAGAAATGGGTAGTTCAGGGATCTGCGACCCCTTGTTTGGAACCGATGGAGGGTGCTTCCCAATTTACGGGAGGCACGACCCTAGCCTCACGTATCCCGTAGACGGATTCGCCTCTTACTATCCAGCAGGAGGGACCGGATTCCACCTAGTCGACAGTTGGTTCGTGACAGACGGCAAGCTGGCCACACTCCCGACTGAATTTGGATCCAACTGGCTACTCTTCAAGGACACCCTGATGCATCTAGCACTGCCTTGCGCTTGCCTTGGAATCGCCTCCTCTGGCTCCCTACTGAGGTACATGCGCGCCAGCCTCCTCGAGGTCCTGCACGAGGACTACGTGAGGACCGCCCGTGCTAAGGGACTCTCTGAATTCAGGGTAGTCATAGTTCATGCATGCAGAAACGCTCTGGTCCCTATAGTCACCATCCTGGGATTCTCAATCGGTGGAGCGATAGGTGGAGCTGTATTGACTGAGACAATTTTTGCCTTCAATGGCATGGGTAGGGTGGCGGTTAAGTCAATCCAATATCTCGATTTCCCAGTCATAATGGGTGTGACGCTAATTACTGCAGCCATCTTCTTACTGTCCAACCTAATTGTGGACATAATGTATGCAATCATAGATCCAAGGGTGAGGCTTGAATGAAGGACTGGGGTGAAGGCAAAGAGGATCGCAAGGAAAGCCTAAGGAGGCTTGTCGAGGCTCTGTCTCAATCCAAAAATGATTTCCGTCGGAGCTGGAAGATATACACTCGATCCCTGCTCGCAGTACTGGGCCTCTTGATGGTCATCTCCGTCGTCACAGTTGCGATTTTCGCTGACGAGATAGCAGTCGAGCACCCCTATCGGAACCTGCAGGACACCGAGGATCTCTGGTCCATCGACTACGAACCTCAGAGAAAAGATCCATTCTCCGAGGAGTGCGACTGGCACGAGCAATCGATTACTGTAGATACCAGATCCCCCCTCTTCTCGGAGACCGTAGTCGCCGAATCCGACGACAAGGTAGGGGATGACAACAGGTACTACCGCGATACTCTCTCTGTAATCAGGCTCGTCCATCTAGAGGATAATCAGGGTTACGACCTCAACACCTCATTAATCAGCATAGATCCTAGCAACTCTTCTATCCTCATCTTGTCTGAGGGACTCTACAACAACTCGTCAATTACAGGGAAGGTCTGGCTCACCTATGAGTTCGATAACGAGGCAATGCATGTCTCGTGGATGCCAGAAGGCTACCAACGTTGCATCTTCGGAACCAACCAGCAGGGGCAGGACATGTTCAGCAAGGTCCTGTACGGATCTCGGGTATCTTTGAAAATCGGAATCACCGTTGCCATGCTCACAGTGACCATAGGGACAATCGTAGGCAGTGTGAGTGGTTACTATGGAGGCAGGGTAGATGAGGTAATCATGAGAATTTGTGACGTATTCTTCGCAATACCTGGACTGATTCTCGCCATGGCATTCGTCACAGCGATGTCTGCGGTGACTAGCCTCACTATGCCAATATGGTTGGCGATTCTGATTCCGATATTATTCCTAGCTGTGGCATTCAGGTCATATCTGGAATCAACCATCGTAGGGGACCAACTAAGTGACCAAGTAATGGGATCATTGATGCGAAACCGTAACGTATTCCTAGCCCTGTTCGTCTTATTCTTCTCTGTCGGCTTATTCCCTGGCTTTTCATGGTCGGACTTCTTTGGAATCTCAGACAGTCAAGGCTGGAGAATTGGTGCTGCCGCAGGTATAATTGCCATCCTCGGAATGTTATTTATGGCAGACAAGCGCTTCATCGAGAATGCGAGTTTCGACGGCGCTGGCGAGCGTTTTAGCAAGTCTCTTGATTGGACAAACCCGTGGAAGTACCTCACACTTAGGACAGTGGCGATATTCATTGCCGGAGTAGTCATTTATCGCTTCTCAGGTAGCACTGGGGATGAGATAGTCGTGATCAAGGACTTCGATCGACTCTGGAAGATTCAAGCTGCCTTGATTTTCACTGGATGGCCAGGCTATGCCAGACTGATTAGAGGGCAGGTTCTGTATGTCAAGGAGATGACCTTTGTTGAGGCGGCTAGGAGCGTAGGTGCCCCTCCCGGGAGAATAATGTTTAGGCATATTCTACCCAATGCGTGGGCACCACTACTCGTCGCCTTCACTCTTGATATCGGAGGGACCATCCTGTCAGCATCCGGGCTGTCATTCATTGGACTTGGGGCTGCCCCGGGCACAGCGGAGTGGGGCATCCTAGTTTCTGAGAGCAGACAATTCTTCATCCCCTCTCCTCACCTTATGCTCTACCCCGGACTCGCAATTGCGGCCACCACACTCGGCTTCAATCTGCTTGGCGATGGAATCAGGGATGTTGTAGACCCCAAGAATAGGAGATGAGAAGGTGTCGGATAACTTGCTTGAGATTGAAGGTCTCAGGGTCCATTTCGACACTCTAGACGGACCAATTGAGGCACTCCACTCTGTGGATCTAAAGGTCAATCAAGGTCAGATAATGGGGTTGGTCGGCGAGTCGGGGTGCGGGAAGTCTGTAACCTCGCTGGTGACGATAGGCCTCGCTACCTGCGATGTCGATGAGGGCAGTGTGAAGTACGAAGGAGAGGAACTGCTGTTTAGGGATTCAGAGTCCGACAAAAGAATTCAAGATATCTCAGGAACGATAACTGTAGTCTCATTGTTGGCATCGATACTATTCTTCTTTTGGGTATTTTTGATAGACCCCATTCAGGGGGGACAACTCTTCCTCATATCCATATCCCTAACAATAGCCTCATGGTTAGTAGGGTTTGCAGCCAAGCACGAGTATCGCCGCCATCAAAAATTCATGCGATGGGTTCGCGGCAACGAGATTAGTATGATTTTCCAAGAGCCCATGACGGCTCTCAACCCGCTTTATACTGTGGAGAAACAGATATCCGAGGTTATGCGCGTGCACGACAGACTCGTCGAGGCAGAGACTCCAAGTTACGTCAGAGTCGGTCAGGCACTTGTCAGCCCTGCTACTCTCATCCGCGACGCCTTTTCCTCAAGACCACAAGCGTCTATTGCCATCTTGTCTGTTTTCGCCTTTGTACTCGCAGCCCACATGAGCGATTACGCTGATGCCGCGGCAAGCGCAGTCGCCGCTCCATTTGCATTAATCTGGTCCTTTTTCGCTTACATCAGTCTCGGCCTCATTGGCGTATATGGGGGCCGTCAATGGCAGAGAAGATCCTTCTCAGGGCCAACGACATTAGATCCTATTTTCGATGCCCTTTTCGTACGCGTTCCACCCCAAATTCCCCTCGTTTTCGCTGCGGCTTTGGTCCTCTTCCTGATGCTCTGGATGCCGCTCTCTGCACTCCTAGGGATGGCTGTAATCAGTACCCTTCTGGCTCTGCCAGCGATTATATTCCTAGACTATCTAAAACTCGACCCCGCGCACACCCGACAGGTCATTGACATCTTGGAGGATGTCAGGATTCCAAATCCTAGTGCTGTAGTGAAGATGTACCCGCACGAGCTCTCTGGAGGGATGCGACAGAGGGTAATGATAGCCATGATGATGGCTTGTGAGCCAAAACTACTCATTGCCGACGAGCCTACAACTGCCCTCGACGTTACCATTCAGGCTCAGATTCTCAAGCTTATGCAAGACTTGCGTGACGAAAAAGGAACAGCGATTCTACTAATCACCCATGACCTAGGTGTGATTGCTGAGATGTGTGACGCAGTCACCGTGATGTATGCTGGTTCGGTGGTCGAGACAGGTACCATAGAGGATGTCCTCTCTAGGCCTCGGATGCCTTACTCAATCGGACTGCTCCATAGCATCCCCACAATTGACGAAGGTGCAGACCGCAGGGACGTGCTACCAATCATCCCTGGACAAGTCCCAGATCCCAACCTACACTTCGATGGATGCAGGTTCCATCCCCGATGCCCATTTGCGAATGAAAAATGCATCTCGACCCCACCACCGATGAAGGAAATCGAACCCGGTCACTTCGCAGCCTGCCATCACACCGATTCAATTGGCGAGAATGTCGCAGAAGTGCAGGCCGCATTCGACGTTTTCGCGGCCGAATACGGATTGGAAGGAGTTGCCTGAGATGCCAGATGACAGCAATAACGAAGAGATTCTCATCGAGATTGATGGGATGAAGAAATGGTTCCCAATCAAGAGTGGGATGCTGACTACAGTGAAGAGCCATGTCCGTGCAGTCGACGGGGTCGATCTGCAGATAAGGCGTGGCGAGACTCTCGGAATTGTTGGCGAGTCGGGTTGTGGTAAGACCACGCTGGGACGAGTCTTACTCGGCCTCATACCGATAACAGAGGGGTCTGTCCACTATGACGGCGAGAACATTCGAAATATGACGAACAAGGAACTCAGAAGGCGACTCCAGATTGTTTTTCAGGATCCTGGAGGTTCGATGAATCCGAGGATGTCCGTGCGTTCAATAGTAGGTGAACCACTCCAGGTGAATGGAATGGCTGAGGGTGCTGAGTTGACTCAGAGGGTAGCTGAATTACTAGATTCTGTAGGTCTCAAGCGCGAGCACATGAATAGATTCCCACACGAGTTCTCTGGGGGACAAAAACAGAGGATTGCTCTGGCGAGGGCCCTTTCTTTGGACCCCGAGTTCATCCTCCTAGACGAGCCAACCAGTGCTCTAGACGTCTCCGTTCAGGCCCAAGTTCTGAACCTGCTTGAGGAGATTCAAGAGAGGCACGGCCTCACTTTCGTCTTCATCACCCACGCACTCAACGTCGTCAACCATATTTGCGACAGAGTCGCTGTGATGTACTTGGGGAAGATAGTAGAGATCGCCAATACAGAAGACCTGTTTAGGGATCCAGCCCATCCCTACACGCATGCTCTGATGTCGGCAATACCAGAACCCTCTCTTGAGAAGGCATCAAGAGAGAGGATTGTCTTGAGTGGTGATGTACCCAGTCCCGCGAACCCGCCCACGGGATGCAGGTTCCACACTCGCTGCCCTATAGCTGAGGAAGGACTGTGTGATGTCGAGGAGCCAAAACTAGAGATATTCGGCTTTGATGGCCATGGGGTGGCATGTCATTTCCCACTAGGCCCTGGGATGAAACTCCCTATGCTAGAAGATGCCCAGATTCGCCCTGAGGATGACGACGAGCCGACTACGATTGTGCTCTGAGGGAAGAGAATGACTGAGGGTGAAGTTGACTCAGAGGGGCGCAATAATCCTCCTCCTATGTTCGACAATAAGGAGGAGGCAGAGGCCGCTTTCTGGAGACTGAAGAAGGCCTCTGATAAGAGCAGAGAGGAGAGGGTAAAGCGAGTTCTGGCTCAGGAGAGCGAGGGGATTCTGACTACGCTCGGTAGAGTGGTGTACATTTCGGCGTGCATATTGTTTGATGGCTTGGTGCTGATGGAAATCCCAGTTAGCATGGGTAAGACCCTAGCTGCTTGGACTCTCTATGTAGTCCTACTAGTAGCCGCAATTAAGTTGCAGTATGGCCTCTATGGGAAGTGGTTCGACGTCGATATCAGTGAGATGGATTTTGATCAGCAGTGATGGGAAAGCGCTCAGTGTCTATTCTTTCGAACCGCCTGAATGAGGGAACAATCAGTCCAGCAGTTGTTGTAAGTACCATGAACGCCACAGCAATCGAGTAGGTCGTCAAGACGTTGGTTGCTTCAATCATCGCGCCTCCAAGAATAGGAGCAAATGGGATGAATATCAGGGAGCCTATGGCATCAAGAGAGTTCACCCTACCTCTGAGATACTGGTCGACGCTGTCGGACATTGTAGTTCTCCAGATTACCCCCAAGGTTCCACCCAGCACGCCTTCAAGGAGGACGAAGACAAGTATCGCCCAGAACGGAATCGGCATTGCCCACATCAGCATGCACCATGCTATTCCACCGATGAAGATGTAGAACACCTTGCCCCTAATCTCCTTCGGTATGGGCCGGATTCCACCGAGTATGGATCCGGCCATGGCACCCAGTGCCCCAACAGCACCAAACAAACCGAATGCATTGGCCCCCAGCCCCTTATTCTCAATGATGAACGGGACTCCTATCTCGATGGCCGAGTCCCCTATGTGCCAGATCATGAACATCAGTATTCCCGCGAACAGCCAAGGCTGTGTCTTCACGAACTCCCAAGCCTCGACAACCTCCTCACGCAGGTCCCCGGCCTCATCACGAACCACTGGAATCTCTGTTATCGTCCACAATACAGCCCCACTGAAGATGAACGTGACGACATCTATCAGAAGGCAGACCTCTATCCCCCAGAGTCCCACGGTGAAGCCTCCTATCAATGGCCCTAGCATCCATGCGGCAGTC
>DAUV01000076.1 GCA_002505325.1 Euryarchaeota archaeon UBA623
GAGTATCTCCAGAAACCTGGTTCGGAGGAGCTCTCAATATCGGATCTGCTGATTTCTCTGCCCAGTCTTCTAAGGTCGTACTTGACAATAAGCGGTTTGCCAACATCGGAGATGGAATGGAGGCCGTCGGCAGAGTAGTGCTGACCAGTGTAAGCGCATTCGAGATGACTGACGTAAGAATCCACGGACTTACTGCAGGTGTCGATTCGATGAACCTACCGCTCATATCGCTGTGGGGGCGACATGATCGTCGCCTTTGTCCTCCGAATCTCTGACGCGGTTCCACACAGAAGTCATGAGCTCGTCGTGATGCTCTTTGCAGTAGTGGAATCGCCTATAGGCCTCTCTGAATGAGTATGCCTTGCTCCCAGTGGCCACTAGGAATCCCTCGGGCGATAGGCGACTAATTTGCTCACCCTGATTCGCACACTTCGGATAATCGCACTTCGGCACAAACAACCCTGTCAATCACCACTCTTGAACTCTGTGAATCATCACACAGATTCGTCAAAAGGCTCGATAATGACGAGCGGCATATTTGCCTCGACACTATCTCCCGATTCACAATTAACTTCGCTGACAGTACCTGGAATAGGAGCCTGAATCTCATTCTGCATCTTCATGGCCTCTAGGATGAGTAGAACCTCTCCTTCTTTGACTTGGTCACCAACTACTGCGTGTAGAGAAACGACCTTCCCCGGGATGGAGGATGAGATGGTCCCAGAGCGATTCTTTCTTCGGCCCCGACCTGCCGAACGTCTTGTTGACTCGCTCGGTAATCCACCGTCAACTTGAATCGAGAATTCTCGACCATCGACTCGTACTTTCCAAGTTTCACCATCTTTCTCAACATCGACCTCAAACTCCTCTCCGTCTACGGTGACTTTTCTCTTCTCGCTCATCGGTTCACCTCGGAGTGCTCCGTCGCGTGCGTGCGCGGAACAGGTTACGTCTACCAATCAGCACCCGACGGTGATCGCGGGACCAAGGCTCTCCTGACTTCCTCTGCCCAGTAGGCCCTAAGGCCTCACCTTCCTCGGCAACCAGCAAGACAGCAGCCATGGCTGCAGCCAGTAACTTGGCTTCTCTGTCTGCGCGTTTCCCCATTCTCGCTCCTCACAGTGGGATGTTGCCGTGCTTTCTGGCAGGACGAATCTCCTCTTTCTCCAATAATGCCCCTAGGGCCCGAATCAAGACAGTCCTGCTCTGATGTGGTTGGATAACATCGTCGAGGTATCCCAGCGCAGCAGCCCTGTAGGGATTGGCAAATGTCTCCACATAATCATCAACTAACCTTTCCCTCTCCTGCTCTGGATTTCCGGCAGTCTGGATTCTCTGGCGATGAATTATCTGGACTGCACCGTCAGCCCCCATTACTGCCAGTTGTGCTGTCGGCCAGGCTATGTTGTAGTCACCTCTGATGTGCTTGGAAGACATCACGTCGTAAGCTCCTCCGTACGCTTTTCGAGTAATGACGGTGAGCTTCGGCACTGTGGCTTCGGCATATGCATAGAGCAGCTTGGCCCCATGCCTGATGATGCCACCCCATTCCTGGCTTGCTCCAGGGAGGAACCCGGGTACATCAACGAACGTCAGGAGCGGCACATTGAACGCATCACAGAATCGGACAAACCTAGCACTCTTGATTGAAGCGTCGATGTCGAGGCACCCTGCTAGCACTTTGGGTTGATTTGCGACCACTCCAACTGTATGCCCTCCAAGGCGCCCGAATCCGACGACTATGTTACTCGCGTAATCAGCTTGGACCTCTAGGAAGCCTCCATCGTCTAGTACAGATTCGACAGCAGTAACGATGTCGTATGGCTGACTGGGATCATCGGGAACAAGTGTGTCCAACTCGTTGCATACTCTGTCATGAGGGTCTGCCGTTGCAACGACAGGTGAATTTTCAAGATTGTTTGATGGAATCAGCCCCACGAGCTCTCTCACTATATTCAGCGCTTCTTCGTCGCCATCTGCTGTGAAATGAGTCACTCCCGACCTAGTGGCGTGGGTCGAAGCTCCCCCTAAGTCCTCAAAAGAGACCTCCTCGTTTGTCACCGTTTTGATTACCTCTGGCCCAGTGATGAACATGTGGGATGTCTGGTCTACCATAATTACGAAGTCAGTAATTGCTGGGGAATATACCGCTCCTCCAGCGCAAGGCCCCATAATCACCGAAATCTGAGGAATGACTCCACTAGCCCTGACATTCCTGAAGAAAATCTCAGCATATGAACCCAAACTGGCAACCCCTTCTTGGATTCTAGCTCCTCCGCTGTCATTCAGTCCTATGACTGGAGCCCCCGTCTTGAGGGCCATGTCCAGAATCTTGCATATCTTCAGACCATGCATCTCGCCGAGAGATCCTCCATAGACCGTGAAGTCTTGAGCGAAACAGTACACCGTCCTACCTCCAATCGTACCGTGTCCACAGACCACTCCATCTCCTGGTATCACATTACGGTCCATTTCGAAATCCCTGCATCTATGCTCCACGAGTGTGTCAACCTCCATGAACGAGTCTTCGTCGAGCAGCAACTCAATTCTCTCTCTAGCAGTCATCTTGCCCTTGGCGTGTTGCGCCGAGACGCGAGCCTGCCCACCACCGCCTTCGGCATGCGCTTTCCTGCGGCGGAGTTCCTCAACGCGCTCATCAGACTCAGCCATGGTGCCTGAAGGTAGGAAAACCACGCCAATGAGCATTCCCGTCGAGAATGCTGCCAGTCTCACGCGTCATCGGTTGCTTGAAGTCTGTCTCCCAACTCCCAGTTTCGTCGAAATGCGTATCGTGATTGCTAAACCCGGGCTCGATGGTCACGACAGAGGGGCGAAAGTCATCGCTCGAGCTCTTAGAGACGGGGGCCACGAGGTTGTTTACACTGGACTTCGGAAGACACCAGAGGAAATTGTTCGAATTGTGATGGATGAGGACGCCACAGCCCTCGGCCTTTCAACACTTTCAGGAGCTCACGAGGTACTTGTTCCTGCAGTCTGCAACGGGCTCAGGGACGAAGGACTCTCCGAGGTAGTAGTCTTCGCTGGTGGAATCATCCCATCAGGTGATCACACTTCGCTTCATGACCAAGGTGTCCGGGCCATATTCGGACCGGGCGCACGCACCTCTGATATCCTAGATTTCCTTGAGGCTATATCCCTGCGAATTGAGTCGGGAGAGCCGGTGGGGATAGGGGAGAACTCTGGATGGCGATGGGGTTGAATGACTTCGAGTTGCTGAATTCAGCACTTTCGGGGAATCGCAGAGATTTATCCAAGATTCTCACTGCCATCGAGGACGGTGACAGTTTTGAGATTGGACCACAACACCCCTGGACACTCGGAGTCACTGGGCCCCCCGGAGTTGGCAAGTCCTCATTGATAGGCCGGCTGATTTCGAAGTGGACCGATAGGGGGGAGAAAGTTGCCGTTCTGGCTGTCGATCCATCCTCACCGAACAGCGGCGGCGCTCTGCTCGCAGATAGAATGCGGATGGGGTCTACCGATTCAAGCGATGCTGTCTTCGTCAGATCACTGGCCACTAGGAACCATCCCGGAGGGATGGCTTCCCGCCTCTCTCTGATGATCGAATGCCTAGCTGCATGCGGCTGGAGCAGGATAGTCATCGAGACAGTCGGCGCTGGCCAATCGGAGATTCGAATTGTCGCCTTCGCTGACCGGGTGCTTCTGGTGGACGGACCGGACAGAGGAGACATAGTGCAGGCTGAGAAGGCCGGTATCATGGAGTTGGCAGACGTCATCGCGATAAACAAATCAGATATGCCAAATTCTCAACAAGCCGCAGATTCAGTGCGCTCTGCTCTCGCTTTGAGCCAGGGTTCTCAGCCCCAAGTCCACTTAGTTTCGGCACATGACGGGTCCGGTGTGGACGAGTTACTAGAGGAAATTGAGGCATGCTCAGTATCTAATCTCGGGGGACATCTTAGGACTAAGGAGAGACTACTCTCGTTGTGGGATTCCCGACTCCTTGATCACCCTAGGATAAATGAGGTTCTGCATGATGTTGAAACCGGAAGTATAACGCTCGATGAGGCCGTGGAATCGCTCAGATAGTAAGTAAGGAGGGGTTCTGGAATGGGCGAATCAGAGACTAATTTCGACATCGATCACGTGGAACATTCAATTGGAGGGTTCGGTGGCCACGCGTTCAGGCGCCTGACACATGTATCGATGGCAGCTATTCCGTTAGTATACTATACCCGGGGGGATGATCTCGCGGGCTATTTCTCAGTCGGACTCGATGAATTGGTTAGTTACATCTTCCTCACGATTCTCGTCCTCGAAGCCGTCAGACTGCGGTTTGGAATCGTCATTGTCGGTCAGAGGGAGTATGAATCTAAGCAGATTTCGGCCCTCGCATGGGGTGCTTTCGCAGTCTGCTTAACTCTTCTGATTACAGACATGGAACCGTTCTCGAACGGTACTGGAATTGAATCCGGAATTTACGGTATCCCGTTGATTTTTGGCCTTACTTTCGTCGACCCCTTGATGGGTGAAATAAAACGTCAGAAGCAAGATATGAGGCTAGCAATAACCACAGGTCTGGCAGCCTCTTTTGTCATATGGGTCGGATGCAGTTTTTGGCTTGGTACACCACTTTGGATATGCGTCCTCCTAGCTCCTCTCACAGTTCTTGGTGAACTTCCAAGGGTCAAGTACATCGATGACAATGCGACGATGATCCTCTTCCCTCTCGCTGCTCTACTGCTGCTCAGCCCTTTCCTGTGAGTCTCAACCCGTCATCTTTACAATCCGGTTTCATTTGGCTAGGGTGTTAGCATGTCAGACGAGGGTCCGAGCGGAGACATCGTAGATTCTCCTATATCTCAAAACGCGTATGTTCTGATATGGACCCTAGCTTCACTGATTTCATTCACTATCTTCGTGGTGTACTTCTGATTCCTTCTGCATAGTATAATGACGAGATTGTTTCTCGAGCACACATGTGCGGCATTACTGGCATGCTCGGAAATGCAGATCAGGAAACCGCTCTGGCTATGGCCACCTGTCTTAGCCATAGAGGGCCCGATGGCGGTGGTGGATTCTACGACGAACTCAAACACGGAGCCGTGGCGTTTGGTCACGCTAGACTGTCGATAGTCGATATCGAGGGTTCTTCGCAGCCCATCGGATCGGATCACGGGGCAGTATTGGTGCAGAATGGAGAGATATACAACCATTCGGAACTTCGATCTCGATGCAATACCTATCCATGGCGCACTTCGGGAGACAGCGAGGCTGTTCTAGCTGTACACAGGAATGCTATGATTGCTGCAGGTTCATCCAGTCACGACTCACCTGTAAATCACGCTCGATGGGTTTCTCTGCTGGATGGGATATGGGGTTTCGCTCTCTGGGACCCAGTGAGAAGAGAACTGCTTCTGAGCAGAGATACATTGGGCGTCAAACCACTGCTCAGAACACTACTGCCCGATGGCACACTCTTGTTCGCTTCGGAAGTCAAGGCGTTCCATGCTCATCCTGAATTCATAGCTCAACCAGATATCAACGCTCTCGCAGTCAGGCTCGCGTATGAGTATCCGATGGATATGACGACACTCTTCCTAGATGTTACACAAGTAGCTCCGGGGACAATCGAGTCTTGGTCCTTGGACGATGATGGTAGAGCAGTTCTGAATAGAGTCTCTAGGTACTCTAGGGACATCGTCTCACCTGCAGAGCACTGGGACCCGTCAGTCGAAGCCCGAATTCTTCTTGACAGTTTTCGAGATGGCCTTGAGAACCGGATGATGTCCGACGTCCCAATAGGAATCATACTATCAGGAGGTTTAGATTCAGGCTTGGTGGCCGCACTCGCTCATCAGGTTTCTCAGAGTTCAGGAAAATCGGTTCCTGAATGCTGGACTGTAGCCAGCAGTGAGGACAATCCAGATTTTGTTGCCTCTAAGATGATTACTCAGCATCTCGATCTTGGGCATCACACCAAGATAATCGAAGAGGACGCATTTTGGAAAGGCCTCCCTCGCTTCGTTGCCAGTGGGGAGGATCTCGACATCACTGTACTGTTCTGGCAGACTCTGTTTGAGGATATGTCAAAACAAGTGACTGTGGGACTTTGTGGACAGGGAGCCGACGAACTTCATGCGGGCTATGCGCGATACCGCGATTTGAATGAACACTCGCGGCTGGTATCGAACAGACTCTCTCTAGCCGGAGGTTTCGATATCTCTGGTATTGAGCATGGTCCAGGGCGACCCTGGCTCAATACCAAGATAGATCCTGAACACCATTACAAAGACTTGAGCACCACTCTGCAATTCGAACTTGAAAGGGGCCAGTTATCGAACTTCCAATTGCGTCTAGCCGACAGGCACAGCATGGCCCAGGGTATGGAAGTAAGGGTCCCTTTCCTGAGTTCGCAGCACAGGACTGTGTCCAACCGGCTACCCCTAGGATGGAGACTTGCTGCGGATACGGAAAAACTTGCGCTGCGTGAGGCGGCTTCCTTGACCGACCTTCCGGATTTTATCGTGAGGCGTCCAAAACTCCCAGCTGGAACAGCAACGGCCCCAGATTTGGTGTCCTCGTTGATACAGGAACTGACGCCCCACGCTACCGAGTGGGCCAAGGGATATGGCCGACTGAGCGGGCAACTAGCCGACCAGCCAGAGATGGCCATAGGGATGAGGATGTTCCACTCGATTCACCTGACAGGGAACCCTCAGCAACGGGCTAACAAGCCAATGATGGAACTTCTTGAGGATGTCAGTGACTGGCCCGAGTAACTATCTTACCAATCGTAGTCCGGGTTCCAACTCCCTGCCTTCGTGCTTGAGCAACCATGCCTTGGCCTCTGGGCCGTTGCAGCCGCTGTAATTCCCCAAAGCACCATCTCTGCGAATCACTCTGTGGCAGGGAATCAACAGAGCCCACGGATTGCCAGCCATGACAGAGCCAACAGCTCTACTAGAGTTCTCGTGGCCCGCTGCTAGAGCTAGATCACCGTAACTAATCACTTCGCCGAAGGGTGCAACTTTCGGGAGAACCCCTAGAATCTTCCTCTGGAACATAGTAAGATCTCCTATGTCAAGATCGGGAACGGGAGCTTCGCGCTTCTGGAAGAAAGCTCTCACCCATTCTCTGGCTGTTTCCACGTGTTGTCTACCTACCGCAGACTCATTCTCCGACTCTTCACTCCATTCGAGCCTGCAGACTCCTTCTTCACTGGCCACGACGACCATTCTACCTAGGGGGGTGGAAATTGCCCTGATCGCTACTTCCATTGAACTACTCAGCCTCTTCTTCAGACTCGCCATCTTTGTCTCCGATATCGATTTCATCCATTCCCAAAATCTCGTAGTTCGAGGGGAACAGTGCGATTATTATCCCAGCCACTATACAACCGAGGCCGAAGTAGAATGACTGCATTACCACCATCAGTTCAAGGCCAATCACGAACAAAACTAAGCCACCTAGGTTGGACACCCATACTAGCGTCTTGAAGGTTGAAAGGGAGACGCCGCTGGAGCGATTACTCCTCTTAGGGCCGAACTCGGCCCCGAATCTCAAAGGCTCTTTGTCTTCCACAACTATTCCTACCTGTCAATCATGATTATCGCATCGGTTGGGCAACCTAGTACACACAACTTGCATCCAGTACACTCATCTCGCAGGATTCTGGCTTTACGATTCACTTCTACTTCCATAATCGGACTTGCGAGCGGGGTGTCGTAAAGCTCAATGGCATCATCATCGCAGACTATAGTGCACTGATCGCAACCTATGCAAAGTTCCTTTTTGACCCATGCGACAGCGTCCTCTCCTCCCTTGATCTTAGCTTCCTCCTCTGCCCTCATTGAATCAAGCATCATCCGAATACGTCTCTGCTCGGCGGCTCGCCGGGTCAGCAGGTCTGGTATCTCTGTCACGTCCGGCAACTAGAGCCACACATTCTGAATGTATGCTTCTCTCCACCACCTTGATGTTATGCCGGAAGGCGTTAGACTCAGTAGCAATCTGGTACTATTCTCTAGAGTTTACCTGGCGGGCGAGGAAACTGACAACGTCGAGAATTTCGAAGTCATGACGCGGATCGCCTTCAAACTTGAGGCATTCGAAATGCGCCACACACTTAGGACAGGTCGTAAGCATCACTTCTGCTCCAGTCGCCTTCACCTCGTCGAAGCGCTGTAGACGCAGAGTCCTACTGTTTTCATTGCAGGCCATCATGCTGGAAACACCGCAGCATAATGCATCTTCGCCGTGATGCTCCATTTCTACAAGATTTACTCCCTCAACTGACTCGACCAAATCACGAGGCTTGTCGTAGAGGTCCATTTGACGCCCGAGGCGGCATGGGTCGTGATAGGTTACGGTGACGTCGTCGTCTACGGTCAAGTCCATGTCGAACCCCTTCTCGACTAGGTACTCGGTAGTGTGCATGACCTTCATCTC
>DAUV01000015.1 GCA_002505325.1 Euryarchaeota archaeon UBA623
ATCAACACGATGTGCTGGGTGTCTCCATGACTGGCTTCGTACAGCATCGACAAATCACCCTGTTGAGTACGAGTCGGAAGACCGGTGGAAGGGCCGACCCTGTTGACATCCCAGATAACACCGGGCACCTCTGCGAAGTAGGCCAGCCCGATGAACTCGGACATCAGTGAAATGCCCGGGCCACTAGTGCAGGTCATTCCACGACCACCCGCCCAGCCGGCGCCGATTACCATACCAGCGGCGGCTAACTCGTCCTCGGCCTGAATTACAGCGCATGTCGCACCGCCATCATCACCTTCTCTGAGTTTTGGCAACCATTCGATAATGCTCTCAGCTAGAGATGAAGAAGGGGTGATTGGATACCATGAAAGCATATTCACTCCGCCAAAAATCGAACCCAGTGCTACAGCCTCATTGCCTTCCACTAGGAATGTATCTGGATTCTTGTCGCGACTCTCGACACGATATGGTATGGGGTCTCCCCAGTTCTCTGCAGCGTAGGCGCGACCCTCGCCAATGGCCCTCTGATTCAACTCGATGGCCTTCTCCTTGCCCTTGAACTGGTTATTCAGGGACTCGTCGATTGCAGCCGCATCGATTTCCAGCAGATGGGCAAGTGCTCCGACATAGTACATGTTACACATCAGGCGAGCCAGTTTCGGATTGATTCCCCTCGCCATCTTAGTCATCGGCATTCCATATGAGGGGCAATCATCCCTGTCCACGGGGAGTTTGGCGTCCTCGTTGTAAATCACGATGGTTCCGGGCTCAATCCGCTCGAGGTCCTTGTGCCAGGTGTCCTTGTTCATCAAGACCTGAATGTGCGCCTTGTCACCTGGTGCCTGATAGCCCCGATCACTTGCGCGAATAATGAACCAGGTCGGAAGTCCGGAGATATTGCTTGGGAAGAGGTTCTTCCCACTAACTGGAACGCCCATCTGGAACATCGAATTGAGCACAATCAGGTTAGCGGACTGAGAACCTGTCCCGTTCGCCGTTGCTATATTGATAGTGAAGTCGTTGCAGATACGCTCCATCGTTTTCTGCTTCTCCATGGTTCTGCTCGGCACCACCTAGGGGTTCGCGCAAGATGACCCGGTAATAATCCGGTATTAGCCGTTACCGTTACCAACTCACAGGATTCGGGACGATTGCGTGTCCGTTGGCATTTTGAATGAGGTCGCTTTCCGCCGCCATATGCCCATCCCCGAGGCGCTACAGAATGCATGGTCCGAGGCTACCGCTCTGACCGAATCAGGAGAGCCGGAGAAAGCCTTGGAACTGCTGCGATCCGTAGCTTGGGATGCCTGTCAGAACGGTGCTCAGAAGGCGAGGACCCTGCGCTTCGCAGCTGATGCAGGCACGGCCCTCGGAGAACAAGATACTGCCAACCAGAAGCGCCATTGGCAGCGTGCCCACAAGAACTACCGCAAGGCGCTAAACTTCGACCCCAAGGACAAGGAGACTAGGCGGCGCATGAACAAACTCGCTTCGATGATGGACGAGCAGGCAGTCTCCTTGGGTCTTGGCTTGCAAATCTTCGACGAAGGAAACCCGACTCCAGTGGGGATGATTGCATTCTTAGTGGCCTTCATGCTGGTACTGGTCTCGTTCAAGGTGATTCCAGATTTCTTCGACACACCTGAAGATAACCCTGTGGTCACTCTTGAGATATCGTACATGCCAACTGGAAGCAACGAGAGAGTCACAGCGTTAGTCGAGATCGAACTCTATCCAGACGAGGCGCCTCTTCATGTGGAAAACTTCCTCCTCCTCACTGAAGAATTTAGGTACGACTTTACAGAGTTCCACAGGATCATCGACGATTTCATGATTCAAGGAGGCGACTTTGAGAACCAAGATGGAACCGGGGGGTATACCGGGAAGTGGTATGGATACTGCAATGGAGAGGAGTTTGACAGCACAGGAAATAGATACAGCCCGGATACCTGTGGTCAATCGAGTTGGACGCTACCGGATGAGGCCGACAACGGACTCCTCCACATCCCCGGGTCCCTCGCTATGGCAAAGTCCTCGGCCGCCAATACTGGTAGCAGCCAGTTCTACATCGTGCCAGAGGACAGCACCCCGAGTCATTTGGATGGAGTTCACACGGTTTTCGGTCAGGTAATCAGCGGCTTGGATCACATCACAGCTATCAGTGAGGTCCAGACAAGTGGAGGAGACAGTCCTCTGAACGAGGTCCGCTTGATGCATGTCACTGTGAATGATTGACCATCTAACGCAATTTAGCAATGGGTCAACTTCATGGAGCCCATCCCTGCCGACATCACCGTAGGTGATGACATGAGCGAGGCCGATCCCTTTGATGCGAGATCTCACTTCGATACAAGCGACGGCTCACAAGCCTCCTTTGTCGACATAGGGGCACTGGAACGTTCGGGAATATGCGATCTAGCCGAAATACCCGCTTCGATTCGTATTCTCCTTGAGGCAGCTCTTCGCAAGTGCGATGGCTTCCTGATTACCGAGGAAGATGTTCTAAGGATAGCCACATGGTCCCCGGAGATGACTCCCGCGGAGATTCCCTTCAGCCCAAGTAGAGTCATCCTGCAGGATTTCACAGGGGTGCCTGCAGTCGTCGACATCGCCGCACTGCGTGATGCTATGGTGGCAATGGGAGGGGACCCAGAGAGAGTCAATCCGCAGGTACCGGTCGATTTGGTCGTAGACCACTCGGTCCAAGTTGATATCTCCGGTTTGTTCCCAAATGCGCGCGAGCGTAATCTTGAGATTGAGTACGAACGCAATCTCGAACGCTACAAGTTTCTGAAGTGGGGTCAGCAGAGTCTCGACAACTTCCGTGCTGTACCTCCTGGCCGAGGCATCGTCCATCAAGTGAATCTGGAGTGGATAGCGAGTGTGGCTCGGGAGGAAGAGGGAATATGGATTCCTGACACTCTAGTGGGTACGGACTCCCATACCACGATGATCAACGGCCTCGGTGTCCTAGGCTGGGGAGTAGGTGGTATCGAGGCTGAGGCGGTAATGCTAGGCCAACCGATTTACATGCTGCTACCGGAGGTAGTCGGATTCGAGCTCAATGACTCACTCCAGCCAGGTGTAACCGCGACCGACATGACCCTGAGGGTGGTGGAGATGTTGAGGGAGCACGACTGCGTGGGCAAGTTCGTCGAATTCCATGGATCTGGACTTGCTGGACTCAGTCTCCCAGACCGAGCCACAATCGCCAATATGGCTCCTGAATACGGCGCCACATGCGGCTTTTTCCCCGTGGATCAGGCTACTCTTGACTACATGCTACTGTCGGGTCGCGAACCTTCCCATGTCGAGGATGTCAAGCGCTATTTGTCTGCACAGGGCTTGTTCTACACCGATTCCACACCAGCTCCTTCGTTCACTTCTTCCCTATCGCTTGATCTTTCGACCGTCGAACCCTCGCTGGCCGGGCCTAAGAGGCCTCAGGATAGGGTGCCGCTGTCCGAGATGAAGTCACATTGGAGAGAGAGTCTGAATGCTCCAATCGGTCATCAGGGTCACGGTATCGACTCCTCACAAAACGATGCCTGTGCCGCAATCGCCGGGCGTGATACGGAATTGGAGCACGGCGATGTCGTAATCGCTGCCATCACGAGTTGCACCAACACTAGCAACCCCAGCGTGATGATAGCGGCAGGATTACTCGCCCGAAATGCCCGTGGCAGAGGGTTGTCAATCAAGCCCTGGGTAAAACCCAGCCTCGCTCCCGGTAGCAGGGTTGTAACTGAGTACTACGATGCTGCCGGCTTGACAGAAGACCTCGATGCCCTTGGATTCAGCGTTGTCGGTTACGGCTGCACCACCTGTATTGGCAACTCAGGGCCACTCGATGAGGAGATAGAGGCCGCCGTAGATGAGGCGAAACTGGTCGTCGGCAGTGTTCTCTCAGGAAATCGAAACTTCGAGGGTAGGATTCACCAGAAGGTCAAGGCAAACTATCTCGCAAGTCCTCCTCTCGTGGTGGCCTACGCCCTTGCTGGCACTCTCGACATCGATTTCTCGAGCGATCCTCTCGGTCGCACTAAGTCGGGCGAACCGGTAATGCTAGCGGACATCTGGCCCAGCGACGACGAAATCCGCTCGACCATCGATGAGGTAATCGGACCTGAGATGTTCAAGCAGCGCTACGAGGACATCCTCAGAGAGCCACGTTGGGACGCGATTCCCAGCAAGTCTGGATCTCTGTATCCTTGGGACGACTCTTCAACCTATATCCGACTCCCTTCCTTCCTTGGAGGAATTCAGCCTGAACCGGCTCCGATAGAGGCGATTCATGGCGCTAGAGTTCTGGTAAAGGTCGGTGATTCGGTGACCACCGATCACATCAGTCCGGCCGGTGCGTTCCCTCATCACGGTCCTGCTGGTCAGTACCTGATAGACAACGGAGTCCAGCCGCGTGACTTCAACTCATTCGGAAGCCGCCGAGGCAATCACGAGGTGATGGTGCGTGGTACCTTCGCCAACATCCGGATGCGTAATCAGATAGCGCCCGGCACGGAAGGCGGCTTCACAACGCACTTCCCCACTGGAAAAGTCACCTCAATATACGAGGCCAGCACCAGATACCGCGAGGACAGTACTCCTCTGGTCGTGCTCGCTGGCTCTCAGTATGGAACTGGCAGCAGCAGGGACTGGGCTGCCAAAGGCACCCTGATGCTAGGTGTGAGGGCAGTCATAGCTACCTCATTTGAGAGAATTCACCGTTCCAACTTGGTGGGAATGGGAGTCCTTCCTCTGACCTTCCTAGAGGGTGAAGACGCTGTCAGCCTCGGCCTAGACGGCTCCGAGCTATTCGACATCCCCGCGAGAGCTGATTTGCAGCCGATGTCGTTGATACCAGTTACAGCCACTAGGTCCGACGGTAGCACAGTCGAGTTCGAAGCCGTTGTAAGGCTGGACACACCGGTCGAGGTTGAATACTACAGGAACGGAGGCATTCTGCCGACCGTTCTGAGGAATCTGGCCGAAGCATGAAAGCCGCCATCGTAGCCCGGAGACTGAGGAACTGATTCTCGGAGCATTGACCATGGAACTTAGGGGGACTGTCAGATTCCGATTCCGCTCTCCTGAGCACGATGTCGATGTGCTGCTTGAGGGCGATTCTGCATGGGTCACTAAGGTTCGTGAGGAATTGGAACTCTCGGGAGAAGTTGGCGTACTACAGCCTCTAGCTGCTCGTTTAGCCGAGCCCGGCGAGCCCGAGCCCGAATCAGCCATGGGAGAGGGGGCTGAAATATACGAAGAAATACCCCTTCCTGAGGATGCAGTCCTACCAGGTCCTCCACCAGATCCCTCGAGGATTCCCTCAGTGGTCCGCACCATCGGCAGCCTTGATGTGGACTCTGAAGTCGCTGAACTTGGTGGCGGCGAGAGGAGCGAACCGGATATCATGACTATCATAGAAATCCTTGACGAACTGGAGGACGAGGTGGAGCCGTTGTCCGACAACTTGTCGGGAGAACCGCTGACCGAAGCCTGGATTCAACTCCTCCTCACCCTCGTGGTCCGTGAGCACGGTCACACTTCGTTGCCTCTGAGCGCGATAGAACAGGCTGTGGGAGACAGGACGAACCGACAAGGAGTGGATCTCGAAATCTTCCTCGACCGTCTGTGGATGATGGGAAGGTTGGAGAGGATTCACGGTGGGGCGGAGGTCCAGTATGCACCTAACCCCAGTTGGTTGGAGTCGCGTTAATACTTCATTGAAACCACCAACTCCTATGGAGTTGCCAAACTCATTTGGGGCGAAGGCATAAGTGATGAGTGAATCTCCGGTTGAGCATGCTGCATACGCTTGAGTCTACCCGAAATCGAACCAAGGAGGGTCGAAAGGCCGTCTTCATGGTATTATTGATGCTGACCTCACTGATGGTTTCGTTAGTGCCAGCCGTGAGCGCTTCACACATCACTCAGTACGCAGTGCAACGTGATCCTGCTCACCTGTCAGTGGGCGATCTGAATTGTGACGGCCATAACGATATCCTTTCTGTTAGTGTGATGGGTCACTACATCACAGCCCTTTACAACGACGGACAAGGTAATTTCGCAGACAGGCAGGATGTGTTCATATCGAACAATGCTTCGCAGCGTGCAGGTTTCGTGGATACTGCTAACTCTGTTGACGCCGAGATTGCTGACATCGACGGCGATGGTGTGAATGATATTGTCTACTACCAAGAAAACATACGCTTCGTCGGAGAGAGCTTCGTCAGGCCGGGCAACCTGACTACGATGTGGGGGGACTGCTCCGAAAGGGTGAACCAGTGGGACAACACTGAGATTACAGTTTCCAATCCGTATCACCTCGGGATGGAGGTCGGTGACATCGATGGGGATGACAATGCCGACATCGTGCTACTGACAAGCGACGCTACAGCCACCAACCAATACATACAGATTTACCGCGGACCAGATCCTTCTCTTTTGACCAACCAGCAATCGATACCCGTTCCTCTAACCAATGGAATGTACGTCGAGACTCACTTAGGGCATTGGGGAGAGACAGTTCAAGGAGGTGGAATTCCAGGAGGCTTGGGCGACTGCGAGGACCTTGACATCTGGCTCCTCAGAACGCCTCCGTACAATACTGGAGTGGGAACCTCTGTCGGACACTATGACAACATGACCGTGCTTGAGTACGATTGCATAACTGACCAGTACCCAAATCCTCTGGACGCAACCGCTCAGGGCATCCACGAGTTCAAGCTCGATGCTGAGCACAACTATCCGCTATATGGCATCGACATCGCCGACACCGATGGAGACAATGAGATAGATCTTATCGCGGCAGTTGATGGAATCACTGGAAACATTTCCTATGCCACTAGGTCAGGCAGCAGTTGGAACACCCAGAACTACGTCTACCTCGGAGACTACCTCGGTGCCTCGATTACCATCGTAGATGTGAACCAGGACGGAGAGGTCGACTTCTTCGTACCCACTGAGGTAACTCTAACTCGTTTACAGGACTCATCAGCGCAGAACCAGACTTACCTGCTGCTGGAGAACCTCCGTGAGATTAACTCAGTCGAGATTATCCTCGCCAACCCCAGCGGTCCAGGATACCTCTCCTCTCTTTCATTCGATGTCGGACGCCGACCCACCATGGCCATCCCCGGTCAACTCCAAGGGGGCGACAACAGCGCCTACGAGATTATCATTGGCCAGCGTGACTACTCCTACAGGTTCTCAGATGGAGCCATGTGGCTTGATACTCAAGGCTGGGCCGGAGCAGGCGATTTCCTCTCAGTACTAACTCTGGACAACGAGGACGTAGGCATCACAGGAGTAACTATCGCGCCCGCGTCATACAATCCAGCTACTGGGGAGGCTGAAATTGGCGAGGGCACTAGATGGGTTAACGTGACTGTCAAGAACACAGGACTCAATCCTCTAACTGGATCTGTAGATGTCGACCTTGAGGTCAAGGAGGTACTTGGCGGGACCGACACCGTGGTTTATTCAAATGACTTTGAGGGCAACGAGGATACCACTAACTGCGCCAACTGTGCCTTTGCGAAGCACTCCTACACTGGGATGTACGGGACCGGAGCCTCGTCTTGGCACATAGAGACCAACTCTACTGCCGCCACTCAGAACGTCTCCTGGTACGAGGCTGACAGTAACCCGACTGATTACTACTGGGCGGGTATGGACTACAATGGCGACAACGAAACCGATTCGGGTTACTACAACAATATGGACGAGGCACTGATTCTAGAGAACGTTGACCTGACCGGCGCGGATGCTGCGTACATGGACCTCTCAGTGATGTGTACGACTGCGTTCTTTGAACTCTATTTGGCCGAGCAGTACTCGGTCGTAGAGCGATGGTTGTACGAAGACTCGTGCGGAATTGAGGTCTGGACCGACGGCAATGGATGGGAATCCGTCTTCTTCAACGGAGGTTGGGACAATGAGCGCTACTTCCGTATATTGTACCAAGGAGTTGACCCGGAATACAACACCTACAACAACAATTTCTACTATGAAACAGCCACTGGATGGCTGAACTACACAGAAGGCGGTGGAACCTCTCCCGACCCCGATGAGAGAGAATCTATCGATTTAACGCGATACGCGGGTCAAGTGGTCGACATCAGATTCCGCTTCCGCAGCGGTCTGATGGGCTCCGTTGGCCCCGCTGGGTCATCACAGGATACTGGCTATGACGGATTCGCCTTTGACAACATCACCATCAGGAAGACGGACATAACATTCGGTACTACTGAGACCGTGAGCCAGCAGTTGGACTTCAACAACTTCGCAGCCGGCGCATCAGAAGAAGTAAGTCTCACTGCTGACTTCATCGACAACAGGACATACTACGTGAAGACCGAACTGACCAACCCCACGGGTTTCACCAACATGGACGAACTCAATGACGATATCAGGTTCCAGTTGACAGTGAACAATTTGTTTGATCCGTGCCTTGCCGAGGAGCACTGGGTCGATTTGGAGAATGGAGTCAGGTACGCCTCAGGCGAGCGTGACATCCGTGTCAAGGCCCAGAACTGCGGCAACACACTGACTGACTTCCAGTTAGAGGCATTCATTCAGAACGCCGAACCCGATCTCGTCGCTATCGAGGATTTCTCAGGCATCGAGCCAATGTGGTCAGATGACGGCAACCAGAATGGTAGCAGACTTGACGACTCTACAGGCTCAAACGACATGCTTCCTCAGAACGTCGGCGTGTTCAACAGTCACGCCTACTGGCTGGGCCACCCGAGCAACGGCTACGGCGACAACTGGAACGAAACCGTGACATTGGACCCAATCCCCGTTGCGGCAACAGGGGCCGACTTCACCTACCTGACCTTCGACTACTACGCTGAGGGTGACTATCTCAAGGACAACAACGGCAATATCCTAGCTATTAGGGATGCAGCCAACCTAGAGATTACTTGGACCAAGCAAGGAGAGGTCTTCGAGGGAGTTGTCTATGGAACATGGACCGACCTTAATGAGAACGGCATCCAGAATACAAATCCAGAAGATCCTAACTTCCACCGCTGCGAGGATTTCGACCTCAACGGCTACGACGAGGTCGAGTATTTCGGCGACCATTCAGACAATATCAACTCAGTGGTCTGGTTCGACTCCGAGAACATCCTCAAGTCAGTTACCGTCGACTTGACACATATCGTCATCCTAAACCGCACCAGTTCTGATACCGGAGATTGGCGTGACGAGTGCACATCTCTTTCTGGCTCTGATGTCTCTCTGACATGGAGATTCCAGTCGAATGACGATGGAGTTAACGGCAACGCTGGACTGTCCGGCTTCGGTGTTGACAACATTCGTGTAGAGGAATTCACCTTCGAGGACGATGGGACCTACACAGTCGACGTGACTGGGCTCGATGCCGCTGAGCATCAGATAGTCAACATGGCCACACACGACTTCCAGAGTGGCATATACAAGATTGACGTGACCACCATCTTCGACAACACCGATCCTATGACTGCATGGTACAACGAGACTGAAGTCACCACCGCCAACAACTACTCGTCAATTATCTTCAGCATCGCCAGCGCGGACATAACCTTGCTTCAGCCTGACGTTTTGGAGTGTGTGGCTGACATAACTTACGAGTGCGTCTATCCAATCGATGATGCATCAGCCCACAGTTTCGCTGTACCGCTTCTTAACGGGGTCATCACGGGTGAGTACCAGATTACAATGAAGGTCGTTGATTTGGACACAGGACAGACTGTTTACGAAGAATCAAGCGACAACGGGCCATTCGACCTCGCTCCTCACGAGAGAGGTCAGGCCAACTGGACCAACCCATACAATTCGTGGTACGACGCACATACCTACAACATCAGTTTCTACGCTGACTTGTTCCAAGAAAACGGCACTCTCGAGTCCTCGGGTAACGACCGCTACTTTGAGATTCAGTTTTATGACAACATCGATGTCGCAATCCTGTCCAACCCGACAGATCAGAACCGTCTGCAGAGCGTCAAGAAGGACCTAGATGCGATGGGTAAGACGTACACTCAGCTGCGCATGGAAAACTGGGATACCTATGGGACACCTGACTGGGTTGAGCACTTCAACAAGGTGCTGCTGCCATGGCAGACCGATTACAATGTCTACTACGGCGAGTACTATGAGGCACTGGCTGAGACCCGCGAAAGCGACGGACTCAGCCTAACCGAGACTCTCGAGGATTACATGAGTGGAGGGGGTACGGTGCAGATGCACCTCGGTCCTTACCGCAACGAGTACCAGCCCAACAGACTACCGTTTGGCATGGACATCGCGATGAGGAATCAGGTCAACTTTACCGTTGACAACAGAGTCCACTATAGCAACCTGACCATTGTGGACCAATACCATCCGATACTCAGCAACGTCGACCCGATTGCGTTCAGTGGAATCAATGGCGGCTCACATGTCGCTCTTGCCGGACTCGATGCAGCACAAGTCCAATCCACCCAGATTCCGCAGGTATGTGGCGGTCGCATCAGTGATCCGACAGGGACCTTCCACACTCTGATGCGTGACACTGAATATGATACCCAGTCTCTTTTATCACTATGTAATCGAGGCGCTGGAGGTCTGATAGTCACCACAATAGATGTCGAGAATCCGAGCGTGTCTGAAGAGTTTGGAGGCTCAAGTATACCACTGCTCTCTAATATGCTGGCTTACCACATGACTCCTTACCCGAATGACTTCGGTATCGTTGAGGAAAGTTTCGATCTTACCATCAATGGAGTCGCACCTTCGATAGACTCCGTCACAGGAGCCTACGCGACCATGTACATCAAGAGCAACTCTGATCTTGATTTCAGTTACATCACGTCAGTTGAGGGAGTAGTAGCGGACTGGACACTGGAGTCTGGGAATAACGATTCAGTGACAGGATGGGATGGCTTGGTGATAGATGCCGACGAGTATAGTCACACCCAACAGACCAGCCCGAGCATCCCAACCCTCGGCTCTTTCTGCGTTGGCGACTCTGCCTCGACAACAGGTTGCCGAATCGGTGCCGAGTGGCTGCTTACTCTGTACTTGCACGACGAAGCCGGACACACTCGTATAACCTATGTCCGACTGGTCACAGATGATACTCTGGCAGACGAGTTCAGGCCAATGGCAAGCGCAACCATGGTCGAAGACGCCACTACAAGTGAGTACGTCAGCCTTGACGGCACCAAGACGGTCGCTGGCGTGGACTGGCCAATTTACCGAGCCAGACTGTCCGACACAGGCGACCTCAGCGTCTCGTTTGATGCCAGCGAGAGCTACGATCCCGACGCACCCGAAGGTGAGAAGGGCATCGAGCTTTACGAGTGGAAGGTCTTCTTTGATTATCCATGGGACAGTTCCGAGCCAACACTAGAGGGACATGTCTTCCAAATTCCGGCAGCCGCCGGAGGAGACGATTGGTCCTACGTATTCAGGAACCTGACTGCTAGTCCGGATGGAAATCTTGAGAACGAAATCAGAATCGAACTGATTGTCTACGATAAGGCAGGTAAGCAGAGTGAGAAGCACAGGATGTACTTCGTAGTCGTTGGAGAAGACTTCGGCGATGATGAGCCGATAGTGCAGTTCACCAACCCAGGTCCCAACGAAAATCAGAACGCTGACCTAGTGACCATTACTGGTACCTTGATTTCAGGTGCTGAGAATAGTGACGTCATCATTGAAGTAGCTCTAACTGAGGCCGTACTGGATTACACCCCAACTCAGAAAATCACCCAGAAATCAATTGGTAAGTACAACGTCACGGAAATGCTCTCTGATAATCAGCAGTTCACGATGACATTGGACATCTCTGATCTCTATCAGGAAACAGGAGTTGCTGCCACTATCTATGTGAAGATCAAGGAGGGTGACGGTGAGAGACACACTCTCTACCAGCAGATTGGAATTACACTAGTCCCTCATATTGAGGAGGTAGTGACCACCGATGACAACGATGGCATGAATATGCTATTGATTGGTGGCATCGGGGTATTCGTCCTTCTGCTCGTAGTAGTAGTCACGATGATGATGCGCGGACGAGGCAAGGACTCTGATGAGGACACAGTCGAGCAGTTCGGAGGTGTCGAGGAGATGGATCCAGTCGAGGCTTACGTCCAGCAGATGGTTGCCTCAGGGTATGACGAACAGACCGCCCGGAAATACGCTCAAGAGTACTATGCCCAGTACTATGAACAGCAACGCAAGGGTGGCAGTTGACGCTAGCCACCAAGTGGCTGCTCTAGACGCACCTTGAAGACAGGGTGGTGACAGCGCTGGATGTGGACACATCCGGGCCACATACTGTAGCCGATATTTCCCTCGCCGACGTCGGCGAAGCCAGAATCTCGTGGGCCCGAAGCAGGATGCCGGCGTTGGCAGCCTTGCGAGACGCTACAGAGAGCGAAAAACCACTTGCCGGCCAACGCATCGCTGGGTGTCTGCACGTCACTAAGGAGACTGCAGTTCTAATTGAAACACTGAGGGCGGCCGGGGCTGAGGTTTCGTGGTCCGGCTGCAATCCTCTATCGACTCAGGATGACGTGGCGGCATGGTTGGCAAGAGAGGGTTACGATATCCACGCATGGTATGGCCAGGGGACCGAGGATTTCTACCAGTGCATCGACCGGACGCTCGACTTTGGCCCGACACTGACCCTCGATGACGGCGCCGATCTAATCTACCGAATCCACAGTAAATTTTCTGAGTTGGCAGAAGGCATCATCGGAGGTACCGAGGAGACAACCACAGGAGTTCACCGCCTACGGGCGATGGCCGATGCAGGGGAGTTGCTGTATCCAGTTATCGCGGTGAATGACGCGGCCACCAAGTGGGACTTCGACAACGTGCATGGCACCGGACAATCGACTTTAGACGGCATCATCAGAGCCACCAGCGTTCTCTTGGCCGGCAAGGACTTCGTTGTCGCAGGCTACGGTCACTGCGGCAAGGGACTAGCCACACGCGCTAGAGGGATGGGGGCAAACGTCATCGTGACTGAAGTAGATCCATTGTCAGCGTTGAGTGCGGTGATGGACGGTTTCAGAGTAATGAAGATGGATGAGGCCTCCTCTCTAGGGGATATTTTCTGCACTGCCACCGGGATGAAGGACGTGATTGTAGGGAGGCACTTCGAGTCAATGAAAGATGGTGCCATAGTCTGCAATACCGGGCACTATGACTGCGAGATTAACATACCAGATCTTGAGAATAGATCCACTGGCTACCGGACAATCAGAGAGAACAACGAAGCCTTCCAAATGGAGAATGGCCGTACAATACATCTCCTGGCGAGGGGCCGTTTGGTGAATCTCGCCGCCGCCGAAGGTCATCCCAGTGAAGTGATGGACATGTCATTCGCCAATCAGTTCCTAGCATTGTGTCGCCTAGCCTCTGAGGGCAGTGAGTATGACAACAGAGTTTACGATATCAGTCCTGAGCAAGATACTGAGTTGGCCGCACTTAAACTCAAGACAGCAGGAATCAGCATCGACGAGTTGACGTCTGAACAGATTGCCTACCTCGACGACTTCAGTGCCGGGACCTAGTCCTCTAATGACTCAAACTCATCTGCTTCGATTATCTCTTGAGTCCCGTCGAGCCAACCCTCCTCAATGACCGAGAATTCGGGAATGTCAGGACTCCATCTTATCGGCAGCTTGTCTCCGGACTGCACTACTAGTTCGAGTCTCTCGCCCAGAGCCGGCATCCTCTGTCCAACCATGGCGGCATACAACTTGCTGTACCTGATGGTTTCCGGTATGCAGATTCGCCCGCTACTGGTCTCGATATCTATTGCACGGTCGAGGTCTAGGGCATGCCGATTCAGTTTGTGTAGCAATCCTGAGGTGACACGTGATATCGCCATGAAACAAATCAATATGAAGACGAATACCATGAGAAATCCCCATGTTGAATTCCCGACGAGCGTCATCGAAATAGTCCCTAGGAGGAATACTATGGGCGCGATGAAGGTAATCAGAAAGAAAGTGGGAGAGATTGGCTTGCGTTTCTTCATCCTCTCGATTATCGCCCAGCGAGGATGTTTGGGGTTCTGGGGCCTGAAGATTTCATCCTCTTCCATTTTAGCGGCTCTGGATACCATCCGGTTCACCGATTCCATACGAGCAAGTTGGTTGCTGCTGGTGGCTTCCATACCCTCGCCGAAGAGATCTTCAAGAAGTTCAGCACACTCCTCATAGTGCCCTATTCTGACTAGAATAGCTATCTGTTCGATTAACGGAGCGACTTCGTAAGGAGCAATTTCACGCCTGTCCTGCCACCACCTGAGACCATCTTCTAACATCCCTAGGTGGTCAACTAGCAGGACTCCTCCAAGCCTCCAAGCCTCGAAGTTCTCTGGGTCTATCTGTACGACTCTACGCAGTGCCGTCATCGACTTCGCTGACTGCTTGAGGTCAGGCTGCACTTGTTTGCCCCTAGTCTCAGCAGGTAGTGACCAGCGGGCCACTCCCATCCATCCGTCGACGTGGATAGAATCGATGGCCACAGTTTTCTTGGCTGCTTCGAGGGCACCGGCCCTGTCACCTGACTGCTCTGCCTCTATTGCATCGAGCCACGTCATCTCGGCGCTCTTGGCCATGACCCTTGCTGGAGCGCGCGATGCATGAAGGCTGGGGTTGGATTGTCAATCAACGGCCTCTGCCCTTATGTCTGCTACTTGGACGGCCCCCGCCCTTCCAGTTGTCTCTAGGATTTGGTCTACGCCGTCTCCCCTGTGTCTTCCTCGATCCTTTACCTTCGACCGGCTTCCGAGTGTCACAGCGGTTGCATACAGTCCTCGAGGCATAATTGTGATTTTTGCACTTCGGGCAGCTCCAGTCTCCCGGCTTCATATTT
>DAUV01000073.1 GCA_002505325.1 Euryarchaeota archaeon UBA623
AATCGCCCTTCGCATGAAACGCCACATGAAAGTTAGTATCAGGGCGCGGATATGAGCGCCGTCGATGTCAGCATCAGTCATAATAATGATTTTCCCGTAGCGCAGTTTCTCAGGATCGAAGGCCCCCTCGTCCTCCTCTTCGTTACCAACTCCGGCCCCTAGGGCCCTAATCATGCGCTGGATTTGTTCGTTTGAGAACACCTTGGTTAGGTTACGCTGCTGTCTCTCAACATTGAGAATCTTCCCCCTTAGAGGAAGTACGGCCTGTGTGCGCCTATCTCGAGCAGTCTTGGCCGAACCACCCGCGCTCTCGCCTTCGACGATGTAGACCTCACATTCAGAGGGGTCCTTGGACTGACAGTCGGCTAGTTGACCTGGTAAGCCACCGCCTTCGAGCACGCCTTTCCTACGGGTCAGGTCACGGGCTTTGCGTGCAGCGTCCCTCGCCTTGCTCGCGAGGACCGACTTGTCGACTATGATGCGGGCCACGGAGGGATTTTCTTCGAAATACTCGCCGAGCTTTTCGTTAACTATCTGTTCGACGATACCGGTGACCTCACTGGTCACCAGTTTGGACTTGGTCTGAGCGTTGAAGGAAGGGTCGGGGTGTTTGATCGAAATGACTGCCGACAAACCTTCTCGGACATCGTCACCCGACAGACTGCTGACGTTCTTCAGGAGCTTTCTCGATTGGGCGTAGGAGTTGATCGTCCTTGTCAGAGACCCCTTCAGTCCCGACAGATGAGTTCCTCCGTCGGTGTTGTGGATGATGTTTGTGAAGCAGTGGATAATTTCGGAGTAGGCATCGGTCCACTGCAGGGCAACCTCGACATGCACTTCGCCCTTGTCACCCTGCTTGGAACCGAGGATGTGTAAGACCTCGTCATGGACGACTTCTTTTTTCTCGTTCATTGCCGTGACGTATTCCTTCAGGCCGCCGTCGTACTTGTGCTCAATCTCAACAGTATCATTGCCTCGAAAATCTCGCATCCAGATTTGCAGCCCAGCGTTCAGGAAAGCAGTCCTGCGCATCCTGGTGTTAATCTGCTCGAAATCGAACTCGACGACGTCGCTGAAGATGGTCATATCGGGCTTGAAGTTGATGGTCGTACCAGTGGTGTCGGATTTACCAGTCGCCTTCAGGGCGGCCTTGCGCTTTCCTCTGACGTACTCTTGACTCCACTCCTTACCTTCCCGGTAAATGGTCATCGTAAGCCGTTCCGAGACGGCGTTGACAGCACTCACTCCGACGCCGTGTAGTCCACCAGCTACTTTGTACGCCTCGTTGTCGAACTTGCCACCTGCGTGGAGCTTGGTCATGATGACCTCGGCAGCACTAATCTTCTCTTCTGGGTGCTTGCCCACAGGAATCCCTCTGCCATGGTCGATGACTGTGACAGACCCATCCTTTTCCAGATTCACTTCTACTGTGGCATTGTACCCAGCGAGGTGCTCGTCGACGGCGTTATCGACGACTTCCCAGATGCAGTGGTGTAGGGCAGAACCATCGTGCGGGTCTCCTAGATACATCCCCGGACGCTTCCTGACTGCTTCCAGTCCCTCAAGGACCTGAATCGCCTTCGCGTCGTACTTCTCAGCCATTTTTTCCACTTTCTCTTGAGGGTTCCCTTAGGGGAACCCTCAGCGCACCTATAATTTGGTGTAGGTCGAGGGTTATCAACCCTCCTTATGGTGGCCCCCAAAATCACTGAAAATGAAGTACTAATTTCAAGCCAGGCCTATAGGCCTGTGAAATCGCACGACACGGTTATACAGACTGCCAAGGTGGAGCGGCCGAATGCCTCGACCACTCATCTGCGTGACACTGAGGGGGTGCACCGTCGATGAGATGCTGAAGGACGCAGCCATGGCGACTGCTGCTGGGGCAGATATGGTCGAAGTACGTCTGGACAAACTCTGGGTCGTAGAGCAGATGCCTGAGCCCGATCCCACAGAAGGGGAAGAGGAGAGTGATAGTCGTAAACCCAAATATGTCGAGCCCGATATGATTCCGCAACCACTTGACTCGGTTGACGTACAGGGGGCACTTGAGTCACTTAAGCAGGGCATCGGCCTACCGGTAGTCCTTACATGCCGCCCAGAGCGCCAGCAGGGCCATTATCCGGGAGAAGAGGAGCAACGTATCGAAGTGTTGAGTGCGGCAATCAAGAGTGGCGTCAGTTGGATTGATCTCGAGGTCGATATCGAGTCGAAGGCGCGCAAATCTCTGATGGATGTTGCCTCAGGTAAGGCCAAGGTCATCGCCTCCTTTCACTCATCGGAGAATCCCCCTTCGGCTTCAGAGATAATCCACGATATCGAAGATAGTTCTGATGACGGAGACATCATCAAAATCTGCTACCGATCTTCAGGCCGCCACGACGGACTACGTCTGTTTGAGGCAGCGTGGGGGCTCAGGGGCTCAGGGGCTCATTACGCCATCATGGGATTGGGATGGGGCGGCGATTGGACTAGGATTCACGCCCCATTGCTTGAACAGGCCCTAGTATACACTACTATGGACAAGGGCCTACACATCTCGCGACAGGGCAGAATCAATGCCTCGGACCTGCAGACTGCGTGGCAACTGCTAGAATACGAGACCGCCTAACCGTCTTGGCCGCGTTCATCACGCTCACTTTCGAGGTAAGGAACCTGGCGCAAATCTTCATCATCGCCAAGACCGGCCGACATGTATCTACTGTGGATGATAAGAGGAACGATGATGCAAGCTACCGGTAGCGCTGCTATCAGGATGTAGGCGACGAAATTGGGTAGAGTCGTCCTCTCTTCAACATCAACCAATATCTCGACATTCATACTGCCTCCGGCGGCATTTCTATCGGAACCCCTTCCGTTGTCCCAACCGTCCACGACGAGGTAGTACTGAGGATTGTCTGAATCGAACCATCCTACAGAGGACCACGCCGATCCTACGGAGTCTATTGCCACCGAGAACACTTGACTAGAGACACTCTCGTATGCGTGAACATCTCTGAAAGGTAGCCACATGGCCATGTCTTTCCATTCCACTGGTAATTCGTCGACAATTCCCTCCAAATCCTCCCACTCTCTAGTGTCGTAACTTGATACATAGCGATCCCAGTTGACTTCATCCAGTAAGTATACATCGCCAATCGCTCCCATGGTCGGCGCTGACTGTGAATCAGAACTCAAATAGAGGCAGAAGGTATACTGATAGCCAGGAACCAGTTCCATCTCAATCGCATTAGCGCTGTCGTTGTAAACCGTCATATCGGTGCTGAAGTCGCGATCTAGGGGCTTCAGCGTAGACTGCTGATTCCATTCATCCCAGCCCCAAAAATCATCTTCGATCGAGTGCTCTTCGAAGTACTGGGATATCTCGGGGGAGTTTCCAGCCGGAACGTCACAGGTCGCCTCTGCAGATGCAATCGGAGCCACGATTACTGTAGCGAACACAACGACTACGGGCAAGAGCAGACAGAGGTTGATTGCGGCCGCAGTGAGCTTCCTAGGGCCGTTCTCCACGCTCAGCGCCTCCTCGTCCGGATGGGCCGGATGTATCCGGAATCCTTGTTTCTTCGCTCTTGTACAGTCAGATACTTCGGCTGTGGAGGTGGCTTGTGTTGGTCCATACCAGGCAGGCCTCCTTCAACTTCAACTTCTGTAACATCATAGGTCTCGAGCATCTCATTGGCATCCAACTCATCCTCGTCCTTTTCCCGCATAATCAGCCATCCGAGTACGAGGACGGCCGCAACCAATGCTAGCAGCCCCGCGCTCTCTTTGTTGGGAACTAGGTCACTCCATGTAAGGTCGGCCAGCGACTTCGGCTGGTCATCTTCCTGCACCGAGAGGACAGTGATTACGTATTCCTTGGAGGAGCAGACGTCCACGCCGTCACACACCTGCATCAAGATTCTGATTTCACCGGGTTGATTCCAAGTTTGGTTGCCCCACAACCAGTCGTTTCGCGTGTCCCCGTCGAGGTTGGTGTCTTGCAGCGCGTTGAGATCCCATCTCACTGTCAGTGGACCTGTTAGGGGCCGGTCACGGTCATTGGCCGGATTGCCGTCTCCATCACTGTCGTCAGACTGGTCCAGATCCATCCACGCCTCTATACCGTCGACTAGATCCAAATCTTCGGCGCTAGAGTTCAGCAGCACGATATCACCCATAGAGACGTAGTCGGCAGAGATCGGATCATTGGTGATAATCACAGGAGCCCTAGAGACGTGAACGGTCAGAGTGGTCGTATTTGTCTCACCACCCTCAAAACCGTCAATCACCGTCAGGGTTACGACATAGGTGCCGGGAATCTCGTAGGCGTGCCACACCACCGGTCCGCTGACTGGCGAACTGGCGTCGCCGAAATCCCAAATCCACGAGACTATACCGTTCCACTCCGATGAATCGGAATCCGTTGATGTTCGTCCCACAAACAGTGGGTCGGCATCGTAACTGTCAGAACCATCGAACCTGATTGGGTCGCCGGGCGCCACGAATGCGCCCCCTCCAGCAGTATGAGGGACTTGCCAGACTACGCCATCCTCAGTCTGAGGGATTTCACTCATCACAGACCCATTGACGCTCGGGCAACTGAATTCAAGTTCTGGGACAGGCAGTGGATTGGCTATCCTAATCGAGTATGACTTGGTGGCAGAGGAGAGCCCTCTGTCGTCGATTACGGTGAGACTGATGGTGTACAGTCCGGGCTCAAGGAAGGTGTGACTCACTGAAGAGACGTTGTACACAGCGTCATCGAAGTCCGAGATTTCCCACATAGTTTGTAGCAGTGATGTGTCACCATCTGGGTCAAATGATTCGCTAACGAATGTGTAGGTCGTATCCACATCACCATCCAGCGGTCTTGCGAAAACTGCGACTGGTCTCTGATTAAACACCTGTACTTGAAGCAGGGCCATGGAGGTGTTGCCATCATCATCAGTAACTTCGAGGGTGACGTTCTTCATTCCTGGCTCAAGCCATCCGGCGCTGGGGTTCTGTAGGATGGACTCTGTCGAAGAAAAATCGGAAGTTAGTGCCATCCCAGAACCGTCTAGATTGACTCCTCCCTCAAAGAACCAGCTATACTCAACAATCATCCCGTCTGAGTCCTCAAAGACTGTCGGCATAATCAGTGGAGTCAGTGTGTATGTCTGCAGTGGTTCGTCAAAAATCTGTTTCGGTAAACGATTCAGGACTTTGATGTAAATTGAGTGCTCGACGATGTGAATCCCATCATCGACTGTCAAAATCAGGGTGTAGATGATTCCGTCAGCGCTACCATCCACCCACGAGTGTCCGGCCTCAGATGCCCCCCGCCCTCCTTCGTTCTGCCCGTCGCCCCAGTCCCAAGTGAATACCAACTCATTGAGGGGGACATTGTCCGAGGTCTCTCTAGCTGAGAATTGCACTCTCTGATCAGTGAGGAGCACCAGTTCGTCAGTGATGATGACTCCATCCACGGAGATCTCAGGAATCGGGTCAGAGATGTCACTCACTGAGATGTTCCAAGATTGAGGATCCGAGTAGTATCCTCCTTGATCCTGCACCACCAGAACAATCTGGTATTCTCCGGCGTTGAGGTATGAGTGGGTCGGATTCTTCAACCCGGACGAGTTGTTGTCTCCGAGATCCCAGATATACGCTACAGGAGTGTCGTTATGGCTGAATGTACCATTCAACTGACTGAAGCCCCACGAGTCGTACCCCGAACCGAACATGGTCACAGGTAGCCACGTCTGAGTGACTGGAGTGGACATCGAACCGGATGCGACAGGATTCATGTTAGCCAGAGTCATGGGCAGTGAGAACGCTTGGTCCACAATTTCCCCTGTAACGTCACGGATTCGGATGCCATAGGTCCAGTCTCCCGATGAAGGGGGGGTGAACCAGACGCTCCTCGGAGACGGAACACTGTTACCGGCGGTGATGTCGAAGACCACCGAGTCAGACACACTGTTGTTGACATAAGCCTCGACAGTCACCTCAAGAATTTCGAAGAATGCATTGGACTCCACCTCGAGATCGATGCGAACGCTGTCGTCAAAACCATCCTCGTCCCTGTCGAAGGAGGCAATCGTGTCTATCGAGACTTCCGCAGGGTCGGTAATCAGGCCAGCATGTACGGTGAGTGAGGCCGTTGGATACGATCCAGTGGTGATGCCGCAGGAAACGTAGTTGTAATCGCAGTCGGTGACCATGGATTCGTACCATGTGAGCAGCCAGACCTCGTCAGTGGTGTTTCCGAAACCGTGCACCAATCCTGTTCCAGCTCCTGTTCCGGAGTCTATCCGCAGGCTACTCATCGACCAAGTTCCCGTGACCGCGTCGCGGGCCATTATCGCACCTTCGAAGCCGAACTGAGTTGGTTGCACCATCATATTGAGGGGGGCGCCGGAACCTTGGGAGAACTTGTATGCTCTCATGCCCCAGCCCTCTATGTTCTGACTGGAGCTGTTCCAATCGTTGACCCACTGGTCGTTGTATCCACTCATCTGGGCCTTGCAGATGTAGGCGGCAATGCATCCTGAGGTGAGATCGAGGTTGGTGAACCCGAAGGCTCCCTGGGCGCTGTCCAGAGACACTGCCGCACTGAAGTTAGCAAAGATCTCACTCATCGTCGTCCCGATGGAGGTCGAACCTGTCTCTGGATTTTGAGCCAGATTCTCGATAGCGGCTCCACCGGTAGCCGTATCGGCGACCAGCCTCTGGATTGCGGCACCACCGCCGAGTTTATCGGCTAGGTACATCAGAAACATGAAACCGGCACCGTAGTCTGCTATCCTGCCGTTCCACCATCGCACGCTGAGGCTACTATCCTGCGACCATTCATTGGCGTGCCCTGTCAGCGTGCTGGTGACTCCGAAGGCTAGGTACGCTGCCATGTCCGCTGCTCCCTCGTCGATCCACAGATACTCGTACGGGTCCCTCGAGTTATGCAGCAGATGCTCAAACTCATGGGCAAGGATGGTGTTCCTCCAACTCATGTCATCGACGTCGACGAACACTGACTCCCTAACTGAAGAGATACCGGGTGAGAAGTATCCACCGGTCCCTCCTGCTCCGTCGATGGCAATCAGGACAATCTCGATTTGGCAATTGTTGTCGACATCGGGCGGACTGCCGAAGTAGGTCGTGACTGTGGGGTAAATCGTCGATTCCCATGTCGAGGCAATATCATTGAGTGTGGTAGATGAGATAATCTGACCGTCCTCAACTAGAATAGCAGAATTGGCAGATATCTTCTGCACTGTGACAGAGACGCTACCGCTGGCTGTGGAGACGTTACCAGTATCGCCTTGACTCCATGCATTCTCACAAGCACGTATCGTTGATTTCGAGTTCAGGTAGCCCGGGGAGAACGGGAGAACCAACCCCGGATAACCGGCTTCCCTCCATTCAATCTTCAGGTGGCCGGTAGCCGAGAATACAGGTTCAGACTCATCTGTGAACAGGTACCGCTTGCCCTCAATAGAGGGGTCGAACTCCGAGAAGTCACCTGACATGATTTCAGTTACCGATTCAGTGGATTGCGGCTCTGCGAGAGTCAAAGGAGAAAGACTAGCGAACAGCATCGTCAGAACCAGCATGACAGATGCTCTGCGAGACGCTGCTACATTATGGGGGGGCATATTCAACACTCCGTGTTGTTTTCAGGCGCAATCTGCTCAAAGACCTATTTTAACATCGATGGAGCATCGTTCGTACGTGAAACAGCACGTCACAGCGTTAGCGCTGGTTGTCGCGATGCTACTAACCGTCCTCACGTGTAGTCTACCAGTGTCCGCCCAAGAGCAGTCGGAAACAGTCGAATTAGTTCTGATTTCCTCGCACCAGCACGATTCGGAAGCTTTCACACAGGGGTTTGAGATGCATAATGGATCACTCTATGAGAGCACCGGACTATACGGGCACTCCAGTCTCAGAGAGGTCGATCCCTTGAGCGGCCAAGTGATCCGTCAGACCCAACTCAACGAGTCGCTGTTCGCAGAAGGCATCACGGTCGTCGGTGACAGTATCGTGATGCTGACTTGGAAGGAGGGCGTAGCACTGGTCTTCGACATCGAATCGATGACCGTAATCGCCAATCATACCTATTCAGGAGAGGGCTGGGGGCTGTGCTACGATGGAACCCATCTAGTGATGTCGAACGGAACTTCCGAACTGGCCTTCAGGAACCCGGAAGACTTCACATTGACTTCGACTCTGAGGGTCACTGACCAAGGCAACGAGGTGAGTCTGCTCAACGAGCTTGAGTGTGTTGGCCAGACAGTGTACGCCAATGTCTGGGGCAGCGATTCCATCATTGCCATCGACAAGAGCACCGGCGAGGTAGGATTGACTATCGACGCCTCGATTCTCGCCGATAACGAGTCAAACGACTCCAACAACGTTCTGAACGGGATTGCCTACGTCTCAGAGCAAGATGCTTTCCTCATCACGGGCAAGAACTGGGCATCCATGTATCTGGTGTCGTTTGGAGATACTCAGGATCCCCAGGATGAAGAGCCTCTGGAATCTATGGCCGTATCCATTCTGAAGTCGATTTGGCCGGTTCTGCTGATTGCCATTCTGGTAATCTTCCTGAGTTCAATGCGCCTCCTGAGCGCGATTATGAGGTTCCTCATACTGGCGTTAGTTAGGCGGCAGACTGAACAGCCGCCGATGCCCAGCGAGGAGGAGCAAGAGGCGGGTGAGGGGCAGTGAGCGAGGCGAACGAGGACGAGTTTGAGGATTACAGTGCCATGGAACTGTGGCTACACGATCTCTCTGTGGACTCAGCTACCAGAGTGGCCGGGGCGCTGATGATATTCGTCGGGAGCCTTCTCGGAGTTCTTCTCGGAATTGCTCTAATCTCGACGAACGTGGGGGAGATCCTAGCAGGGCAGTTGGATGGTTCGGATGGGTTGGCTGATGTTGACGGAATTGTCAGTACGGCACTAGAGGACAGCACCACGGGAGGCGAACCAGTAGAGGGAGTCAGAGTAAGCATACTCGACTCCAATGAACTTGAGATTGGTCATGATTTCACTGACTCTGGAGGCCGGTTTTCAATAGATGACGTGCCTAGACGAACATCCACCTTACTAGTCGATCATCCTGGAAATCGAACCGTCAGAATCATCCTCGTACCGGGTGACCACGCGCAGATTTCTGTCTCACTGATGCTTGGCGACGGTGTCGATGAATACGATATGTCCGGAGAGAGCCATCTCAGAGAGTCGGTGCTAATCGGCTCTACCATAGCAGCACTCACTCTTTTGGCCGGGCTGGCTGGCATGGTAGGGGGTCTCGAGGCTTACCGGGGCGACCGCTACCAGCGAACTTGGTGGCTGTCGTTCTTTGGACTCTGGAGTCGAGGCATGCTGTTCGTAGGCCCTATGTTCATTCTATTGGGAATGGGTATGGCCCATCTAGCGAGAGATCAGTTCACCGACCACACAGGAAAATAACTCGAGGTTTGCCAGTGTATCTGATTACTATCGAAGGAGGCGATGGTAGCGGCAAAGGCCTCGCTACGAAGGTGATTTCAGAAGTACTGGAAAAGGAGTTCTCATTCACTTCTGTCGAAGTCACTGGAGAACCGCGCAGGGAGCATCCCCTAGGTCGTCTAGCTATAGAATCGGTCCGCAAGCAGACGATGACTCCAGAGCAGGAGGCCGGACTGTTCGCTGCCGATAGAGTCGACCACTCGCACGGATGGATACTGCCTCGTCTGGAGGAGGGTAGGGCAGTGGTCAGCGAGAGGAACATCCACTCTTCGTTGGTATACCAAGGAATTGTGGGAGGGCTAGGTGTCGACAGAGTGGCGCACATGAACTCGGCAGCACTGGTTCCTGACCTTTGCATCTGGGTCGACTGCGACCCCGAGGTGGCGCTAAGGAGAATCAAGGGAGGCACGCTGAGAGCGTTGACTGAGAAGGAAGAGTACTTCGAGACCTCCGAACTGCAACAGAGAATCAGAGAAGGATACACTTCGTTACTATCCGGTGAGATAGAGATGCCCACGCCGTTCGACATGGGTGCAGTGATTGGACCCATTCTGAACGAGGGGACCGAACGAGAGTTCCGACACGAACTGACTCGCAGGATAAGGAAGTTCGTACACTCCAGGCCAAAGCCACTAAATGTCGGAATGGAGATTGTCGAGAGAAACTTCCTGCGTAAGTTGTTGAGGGCCTCAAAGGGGCAGACCACACTCTCAGGAATCGGAGTGAAGCCGTCCAGTGAGAATATGAGTTGGTCCGACGGTTCAGCGCCATGGCGAATTCTCAAGAACGCCCAATCGGAGCACGATGCTGTACTGGAGGAGATAAGCGAAGAATCTAGGGTCGACGTGCCTCTCAGCATCTTTTCCCATTCCATGTCTTCGATATGCGGCACACTCGCCTTGTTGCCTTCAGCCGATATCTCAGAACTGCGTCAGGCACTTGGGCCGGTGAGGGCGGTCTCTGAGCGCCACACTCAGAGGATTGTCAAGTTCCTTCACGAGCGAACCGATTGGGTGCACAAGCACAAGGCACTCGTAGGCAGGGATGCTCCTAGGTCTCACTTGAAGCATCGCTATCGCATGTTGGGGGTGACGATACTCATCGTCTGGCCACTCAGAGATGCGATTCGTAGATGGATTTCGGATAATCCCGAGGCTCATCTCAGGTTCGCGATGGGACAAATCGTCAGGTCGGGAGAGCATCCATCCGCAGTCAGAGATTCATTGGAGAGGATAGCGCTGTTGAGATCGGGAACGGAAAACTCTCCTCTTCCTGTCGGAGCTAGTGGCCTCGTTTCTTGGTGGCAGGGCAAGTAGAGATAATCACTTTATCATCAGCCTTGCATTGGCCGGCAACAGGACCGAAGCAGGGTCATCATCAAAGTACTTCGTTCTGGCACATAGTGCTGCGGAGAACCACCATCCTACGACTATACCAGCGGCGAGTCCGGTTATCACCCTGAGGGGGTTGTTGGACTCATACCCAGTGAGCATCTGTGTGAATCCATCGACAGCCATCGGAGTGAGTCCAATGCCGATTATGGCCAACACAGCCAACATCCTCCGGTCGTCTAGGTAGATAGATTCTAGTCTATCATCAGGGAATACCGAGAGAAAACTGTCCCGAATGGTCCAACGATTGAGCCCGCGCCAACCAAACAGCGCGGCTCCGATAGCCAAGCCGAGGAATATTCCGACATCACGCGTGCACACCGGCATCTGATTACTGTTAATCTCCCAGGATCTCTCATGCTTCTGATGACAGTTCAAGTCCCCGAAGCCGTAAACGAAGGCCCACACTGGGTTAAGTTCGGACCAAGAAAATGCCCCCCCATGTGCCGATTGATCATGACCCAGAGATGAATCCTCACCGTGGTCTTGATTGCCCCAACTACCATCTGTAGCGTAGTCCATGGCGTTGGCTCTGCCGGAGAGCTCAGGAACAGTTCCCTCAGGGATTATCATTGGAGCGATGAAGCATAACAGCAGATATCCACCGGTTATTGCTGCTACAGCCCTACTGACGCCTATTTCTCTAGTTCTGTCACTCAGTCCATTGGCTAGTGACGACACGTCTCTCGCATCGAAGGCATACTGATGAACTATGTCATACGGTCAGTTTCGATCCCCTCGCACTCTTTTGAGCAAGCACTCACTCCGCTCTGTATGGGCGACCTGAACTACCGTGATGCGGCATGGCTCGGCATAGTGGTCGGGTCCATGGTCGCGGTAATGGCGACTTTCATCGCTATCTTCCTCAGTGGGTTGGACAGTCCAGAGGTCATGAGCTCTCTGCGCTCCGGTCTCGTGGCTGGGATTGTGGCAACTGTAGTCGTGACCATTTTCGCGTACTACAGACTGCTTCAGACGACTCGAACAGGAAAGGATCCCGAGGCCATCAAGGAGCAGGAAGTCATGAGGGTCCGGGCAATACTTGCTTCGATAGGGGAAAGAGATACCATCTGGGCTAAACAGTCTTGGTCAGTTGAGGAGAAGGTAAGGAGAGACAGGGGCGTATTGGTGGTGGACCTGCATGGACTCGACGCCCCTTCTGCGGCTGCTCTGACGGATAGACTGCTTGAGCGTAGATCAGACCTCGGCCGATTGAAGCTGGTCACAGGTAGAGGAGATAGCACCCATCCGGGGTCAGCAGACCCCGGAATCAGGCCTGCTGTGATGCAGCGGCTGAAGGTCGGGGCGCAGAGTGCTGAGTGGCAGGTGATACAGAAGTCTAGTTCGGTCACACTCAGGCCGATGGGCAGAGCCCCCACCTCCAAGCAGTGGCTAGGACGATTTGCGATTTTCGTGGTCCCAATGACTGGCTCCATGACTCTAGCTTTCAGGGACCTAGCAGGAACGGGGATGGAATCGCAGGGGATGACTTTCGGCGCCGCAGCGGGACTTTTGATGACTACGCTTCTGTC
>DAUV01000068.1 GCA_002505325.1 Euryarchaeota archaeon UBA623
ACGCTGAGAGAGCGTAGCAGTGATGCAACCATCGATGCCCAGGTCAGGATAGTAGCCCCTGCGACATTCCCATTCACTCTGGCTTATTTCACCGGTTCCAAAGAACACAACATCAGGATGCGACAATCCGCCATAGACCATGACCTCCGTCTCAATGAGTTCGGGTTGTTTCCAGAGGAGGCCGCCGGAGATGCCATCGGCATGGAGGCCGCCAAGCACACCCTCGAATGCGCTGATGAGGCCGATATCTACAGTCACCTCGAAATGTCTTGGGTACCGCCTGAGATGCGAGAGGACATGGGTGAGATAGAGGCTGCAGCAGAGGGCGGCGCAGGCCTTCCGAAGCTAGTCGAACCTTCTGACATCAGGGGAGCACTGCACAACCACACTGTAGCCTCAGATGGTACCGCTACACTCGAAGAGATGGCAGAGGCGGCGATGAATCTAGGGTGGGAGTACCTAGGAATAGCCGACCACTCAGAGGTGCTGAACATCGGGGGCAGGCAAATCGGCGTATCTGCGACCGACGTACCTGGTCAAGCAGAGTCAATTAGAGCATTGAACGAGCAGTGGCGCGACTCGGGTACCGACTTCCGCCTATTGCACGGCAGCGAGTGCGACATCCTAGTCGACGGCAGCCTCGATTACCCTGACGAGGTGCGCAACTCACTCTCTCACGTGGTAGGGAGCGTGCATGCGCTTGGCAGTTGGAGAGGTCGCGATGAGATAGCCAACACCGAGGCTCTTATCCGAGCGGTCGAGAACCCGACTTTCACCATTCTAGGGCACCCTACAGGGCGTATACTGCAGGGCAGAGAAGGCTTCCCTGTTGACATGCACGCCGTTCTACGAAGAATGGGCGAGATTAACGCTGAGGGCGAGTTGAAGGCGGTGGAAATTAATGCGTCCCCGTACAGGCTGGATCTCGACTGGCGACTATGCAAGTATGCCAAGGAACAAGGTGTCCCGGTATGCATCAACCCCGATGCTCACGACACCGCCGGCCTGAGGGACTTCTGGTTTGGCGTACAGGTCGCCCGTAAGGGATGGCTCAGTGCGGCAGACGTTCTGAACACTCGCAGCGGTGTACAGATGGAGAGTCTGTTCGGTCTTTGACGAACCTTATCATGCGAGAGCACGAGGACGTCCTATGCGACTGATGCGAGCCACAGTCTTCGCTGCGATTGCAATCTTCCCAAGCATCTTACTGGCCTTGTTCGCCTACTGGCTTCTAGGGGGAAATCTCCAATCCACCAGTCCTGATGATTTCATGTACATACCTTGCTATGGCGTCCCCGGACTCTGTATCCTCGGTGCGTTTATCCTAGGATTGAAGGAAGACCTGAGAGATTAGCATGCGACGGGCTGAGAAGGCGCGTCAGATTGGCCGCATGCTGGATGAGATCTACCCGGAGCAACCAATCCCTCTCACTCACAGTGACCCATACACTCTGCTGGTCGCTGTCATGCTGTCGGCACAGACCACGGACAAGAAGGTGAACGAGGTGACTCCGACGCTGTTCGAGGCCGCACAATCTCCTGAGCGCATGGCCTCACTAGAGGTCGAACAGATTCACGCTATCATTCGAGAGATCGGACTTGCCCCAACCAAGGCTCGCAATCTCAAGCGAATGGCAGAGCAGATAGTAGAGGACGGAGGAAGAGTGAGGCCAGATTGGGACTTCCTTGAGTCCCTCGCAGGAGTGGGTCACAAGACTGCCAGTGTTGTTATGGCGCAGGCTTTCGGAGTGCCAGCCTTCCCTGTTGACACCCATATCCATAGGCTAGCAGCGCGTTGGGGCCTCTCCAACGGTAGCAACGTTGTCAGGACCGAGAGGGATCTCAAGAAGGTCTTTCCCGAAGAAACTTGGATTCGTAGGCACCTGCAGATAATCTACTTTGGAAGAGAGCACTGCCCAGCACTTCGCCACGATCTCAAACAATGCCTTATCTGTTCGTGGGCAGCGTCGAAGAAACGAATCCGTGAGGAGAAGATGAAATGACAATGGAAGTTTTTGAGGGCAGGGTAATCTCCGCGAATGCCACTCGGCGCGAGGGCCCACTCTCATATTGCTACAGCCGAGTCTTGATGTGCGAGAACTGCCACGCATGTATATGCAGGAACTCACAGTAGGTGAAATTGCTCCTGACTTCATAGCCAAGATTACTGACGGAAATACAATCAAATTGTCCGAGATTCTCTCTGCTGGAGAAGGCGTGATACTCTATTTCTACCCGCGCGACAACACTTCAGGGTGCACAGTGCAGGCCTGTGACTTCCGCGACAGTTTCGGTCGATTCACAGACTCGGGGTGGAGGGTCATCGGAGTTTCCACCGATTCCGCCCAGAGCCATCAGAAGTTCATTGACAAGAATTCCCTGCCATTCGAGCTCGTAGTCGATGAGGACTTCTCGTTACATGAGGCATATGGTACTTGGAGGGAGAAGAACATGTATGGTAAGGCGTATATGGGTACTCTGCGCTCGACTTTTGTCATAGATTCGAATGGGATTCTGCGATGGGTTCGCTACAAGGTCAGCCCGAAGGGGCACGTCGCTGAGTTGCTTTCAGATATGGGGGTTGTCTAATGGACGTCGACGAGCGCCGTAGGCTAGTGGAGGTATTCCTCCGTCGCTGTGTAATCTATGCCGATGCATCGATTGAGCGGAAGAAGCAGCGTGGGGAGGACGAGGATATCATCGCCCAGTGGCAGGCTTACCGTGATTTCACCGAGCACGCCGTCGAGGAGGTCGCCTCAGGAGATCTCGACACATGGCTTGAGGATGAGTCTCAGACCTCTGATTCCGGTAGTTGATTCCAGATAGCCATCCCGAGTTTGTGCCTGACGGTATCTACTCTCATCCCTGCGCCTGCCACCATCAGTAGGGTGTCCGACTCATTCAGAGAGAACACTGGATAACCTATCCCCTCACCAATTTCTCGCACCCTCCTCTTGCATACGTCCTGCTGGCTAGGCATTTGATTGAGTGACCCGAGGTCGACCAGAACCATGTCACCCTCCAACAGGTCCTGCTCCATGCCTTGCAGCGGTAGCCTGTGTAGGTCATCCGGCTTCAAGTAGACAACTTTCCGATTGGGCCTAGGAGTTATCCTACCGGTTCTCTCGGACCAGACATCCTCTCCCAGATCGTGGAACCTGTCATCGGCCTGTGGTCC
>DAUV01000079.1 GCA_002505325.1 Euryarchaeota archaeon UBA623
GACTCTATTCCGGCTACCTCACAAGACTACTATGATGACACCAGAGCTACTCAATTCACCTCCGAAGTACTACACTGCAGCCCACTTTCAAAGGGCACTACAGATTTGATGAATTACTCTTCCGAAGTCACTGGTAAACCGACGCACGCCATCGTACTCGACCGCACCCTGTTTTATCCAGAGGGCGGCGGACAGCTCGGCGATCAGGGCACTCTATCGCAGGACGGCTCGTCAGCAAACGTATTCGACACCAGAGTAGAGGGCGAAGTCATCATCCACTTGACCGATGCACCGTTGGCACACGGCCCGACCAAAGGTGTCGTCGACTGGAGTAGGAGGAAGCAGCTGATGGATCACCACACAGCAGTACACATAGTTGGGGGATCAGCCAGAGAGGTGTTGGGCCCTCACATCTGGCAGGCAGGTTCGAACAAGGGTGCGCGCTACGCAAGACTCGATATCACTCATCACTCGAGGCTGACGAGAGAGCAGTTGGACAGAATCGAAGACAGAGCTAACGAGATTGTTGAATCGAACCCTGAGGTAGAGAAACTGGTCTTGGATAGGGCCGAGGCCGACGCCAGATTCGGCTTCGATATCTATCAGGGCGGTCCCCCTAAGCACAGCCAGATACGAATCATCAGGATAGGTGAATACGACACCCAAGCATGCGGCGGCACGCACCATGACGAAGGGGGCGAAGTTGGGGAGTTGCGCATCATTAGGTCGAGTCAGGTACAAGACGGGGTGGAGCGTCTGCAAATCGTGGCAGGGGAGACGGCACGCGAGCACGCACGGCGTCAGGAGCGTCTGCTAAGTGAATCTTCGGAGATTCTTGGTGTGCAGCCCGACGACTTGCCTCGTACCGTATCTCGCTTCTTCGAAGAGTGGAAGTCCCAGCAGAAGAGAATCGAATCAATGGAGGCCGAAATCGTGAGATTGCGAACTAGTGGAGGAGGGGACGTAGCAGTCGAGAAGGACGGTGTTCGCTACGTGGTGATGGAGTCGGAGGGAGACTCCAAGCAAATGATGACGATGCTGAGTGAGTTGACTCGCGATGCGTCCACACCCACTCTAGCTGTACTCGGGAGTCGTGAGGATGGAGGCACACTCATTGTCGCTTCGACCGAGGGCAGCATAGCAGCCGAGCGTCACAACGCGGTCGAGATTCTTAATGCCATAGCAGGCCACATCGGTGGAGGAGGGGGCGGCAGGCCGACCATCGCACAAGGAGGCGGCTCCAATCCCGAAGGGATTCCCGCCGCACTCGATGAGGCGCGCTCCCTACTGGACATCTGAGCAATCTGCAATCCGTCGATTTGATGGCGGAACCGCATCACGCACGCATGTGGTAGAGCAAGTCGACGTCGCAGCCCGCGCATCTGCGATAGAGTACGCTATTCGTGACGTCGTGATTCCTGCCGTCGAACTTGAAGCCCAAGGCCACGAGATAATCCGCCTCAATATAGGCGACCCCCTAGCCTACGAGGGTTTACCGACTCCAGAGCACATGGTCACTTCATTCAAAGAAGCGCTCGACCGGCAGGACAACGGCTACGGCCCTTCCTATGGAATTCCAGAACTACGTAGTGCCATAGCATCTGTCGAATCTGCGAAAGGATGGGACTGCTCGCCGGATGATGTATATGTCACGCACGGTGTCACTGAGGCACTGCAGATTATCTTCGCCGCATTCTTGGAGGAGGGAGACACCATCCTAGTCCCGGGTCCTCATTACCCTCCCTACATGGCCTACCCGCAGATGTACGGCGGCACTACTGTGGAATATCGGATGAATCCAAGCGAAGGATGGCGAATCGACCTCGAAGACATACGTTCCAAGATGAATGATAGCGTCCGACTACTCGTCCTGATTAACCCAAACAATCCTACTGGAAACGTCGCCACACCTGAAGAAGTAGACGCACTCATCGACATCGCAAGCCAGTGGCCTAAGTGCACCATCATCGCAGATGAAATCTACGACGGGCTTGACTTCACTGGACACCAGTGCTCTGTGGCCTCACGCTCTGATGGCACTCCAGTCATCGCCCTCAATGGAGTCTCGAAGGTCTATTTTGCACCCGGTTGGAGGGTCGGCTACATGGCTTGGCACGACCCGAGTGAGACTCTTGGAGCCGTTCGTGATGGCGTCGAGCGTCTGCTCCGTAGCAGATTGTGCGCCTCGACCCCGGCACAGCACGGCTTCCTAGCTGGTCTTGTAGACGATACGGGATGGATGGTAGGGCATCGAGACAAAATAAGAAGGAGAATGGATTACTGCTTGGACAGAATTTCCTCTATCAATGGGATTGAGTGTGAGACTCCTGGTGGTGCATTTTACCTGTTCGTGAGAATTACCGATCCCGAGATGGCCACCAAAGACAAGAAATTCGTGCTCGATTTGCTACACCAGCACCATGTGCTGGTAGTCCATGGCTCAGGATTTTCGCCCGAGTTTGGCAGCGGCCACTTCAGGATGGTATGTCTGCCACCTATCGAAGTCCTCGCTGAGGTCTTCGATCGTATCGAGACATTCCTAGGTGGCTGATTGATGGGGCTCATGGACTCCATCAGGAAATATTTCTCCACTCCGTCATCCTTGGAGGAGGGTGTGAAGGAACGCTGGAAGGCTTTCGACGATGGCACCTACAGAGACTCTTCTCGAGATCACGATGAGATTGCATGGCGAGTAGGAGTGGGTTGGTTTGAATCGTGGTTCCAGGGGCTCGAGAAGAGGGCAGATCAGAGTCTCGGACGACGCCTCGCACATGCTGCTGTGGAGCACGAGGAATACATGATGGGATCTGGTGATTGGGGCACTCCTTCTGGACGTGTCCCCGCTTCCTGGTTCCAAACCATTCTACGCTGGGAGACGAGCGGTCTCGGCAGGTTCAGAATTCTTGAGGATGGTGATGAGACTAGGATAGTGGTCGAACAACCAGCTTCGGGACCTATCTGTTCAGGATTTATTACCGCAGCTTGGGAAGGGGCTACGAGTAAGCGCCACCGTTTCCTCTGGTCCGAGAGTGCAGGCGAGGGACTGGTCATCACCCTGACTCAAGATGTAGCACAAATCCCCAACCCCAAGCCCCTCAACCCGACTTGGAACGACCAAGGTTTCGGCACCGGTGCGATGTCAGAGTCGAACAATGAGATGTGGTTAGATTTGCGGAGCGATTCTCACGGTCAATGGTCGATACTGGGGGAGCGCAGGATGTTCCTTCACCGAGACCTAATACTGCGCTTCGAAGAATACTGCCTCCCCTATCTAGACGGCATCTCTGAAGGAAGGGCCGAAGACTACACTTGGAAAGGACTCGATGAGAAGCGTTCTGCGTGGTGGACGGCTGCAGCCGACTCAGCCAGGAAAAGATTCGTCACAGAGGGTCACCACGTTCTCGTTCGCGATTCCTCCGACTGGGCCAGCATCGCTCGTCGGCACCTGTCGTACCACGGACTCGGAGGAATTGAATCGATGAAACAGATAGACGGCCATGGAGGGGTGTCTCTTGATTTCTCCACGGCATTCCATCCAGCCATTGCAAGTGGGGTATTGCTAGGCTGTTGGGAGCGAGCTTATGGCAGAAATGGCCGCGCCTCAATCAGGTTCGAGAAGGGTAAAGTAACACTCGATTTACTCTCTTCGAGAGAGATAGCTGCCTAACTCTGATTACTCAGTTGCTGTGAAACATTATATTGGTGCCCAATTTCAATCCGACGGCCCCCTTGGGGCCGGGTGTACTCCATGGCCCTGAATCACAACCAGTATGCGGTTCTCGCAATCGCCGCAACGCTGTGCCTAGCAGGCTTCTACACAATCATTGATGCAGGCCTCTCAACCACTGAGTCAGGAGGCTTTGAGGCCGCCGGCGGAGACATTGAGGCCAACGATGAATTCCACATTGGCGGAGAGGACTTCGATGGGGATGGACTGCCTGACAGGATGGAGCAGACCCTGTATGGGACTGACTGGAGGGACGCTGACACCGATGACGATGGACTTGAAGACGGATGGGAGATTTCCAATGGCCTAGATCCACTTGACAATGGTGAGCCATCTTCCAGTGATATTCCATTCACTCCTATTGACAACGAAGAGGAGACAGGGGAACAGAACGAGACTTTCCCTAATCCTGACAACGGTCCGTTCGGCGACCCCGACAGAGATGGTCTGACGAATACTCAGGAGATGGAGTTGGGCACTAATCCTAACCTCAGAGACACCGATGGTGATGGCTTGAACGACCGATGGGAGTCTGAGTACACCTTCGTTGTCGAGACTCCGTCTGGCGAAGTCACTCTCTTGGATCCTCTCGATGGAAATTGGGACTGCTACTTGCTTACTCCTGAGGTCAAGGGACAGATAGAGAATGACATCGGATCTAGTGAGTGGGACAGTATGGGGAGCCAGTTCGGTCACTCTTGCGATGCATTACTCGATTTGGAACAGCCCGAACCCGACAGTCTGAGAAACTATGTTGAAGAGAGGTATGACACGAACCCACTCGAAGAAGACAGCGACGGCGACCTGATTGCCGACCGCTATGAGATTGCCTTCGGCCAGATTCAACTTGGGGTGCACTGCGGGGTGCCGGTGTTCGGCACCCTTACTCTCCAATCACCTTACTCAGAGCACATGAGTGGTCACGGAGATAGGACCTGGTTTGAGGAGGACATGGACAACGATGGACGCCTCAATGGACCGGGTGACTGGGATACTGATGGTGACGGCATGCCAGATGGCTTCGAGTACTGCTACGCGTTGAATTTCGATGGTAGTCGCTTCCTTAATCCAGCCAATGCCACTGATGCCTACGGCGATACAGACGAGGACGGTCTGAACAATGTTGAGGAGTACGAGGTCGCCTATTCCTGGGGGCCCGAGAACTTCACCAGTCCACTCGATGCCGATACCGACAACGACGGCATGCCCGACGGCTGGGAGTACATGAGCGGTATCCACCCCAATGATGGCAGCAACGCCGATGAGGATCCCGATTTCGACGGCTATGATGCCGACGGTGACGGAGGGGTCAGGTACTCTGATTTGGTCGGCATCACCACGGTGCATGCCATCTCGGTCGAGGTGGGCGACTACGTTCAGGTCAACAGCACTGTTCTCTGGGTTCGAACAGTCCAGTCCAGTCAGTACGTCAACATCCCCATTAAGACCCTGACAGCGGGTTGGATATACGCGATTAATGTAGAAATAGGCCAAGAAGTGACTAGTCGCATACAGGACCTCGCCATAGTCGTCGAAGAGAGCGAGCGCTTCACAAACCTCGACGAGTACAATGCGAGGGATCGTGACGGCGACGGCTTCGTCGACGGTCGCTCTACCGACCCGTTAGTGGCTGACACCGACGGTGATGGACTCATCGATGGCATCGAGGTCATCGGTTGGACCATCCGAATAGTCGATCAGGGCGTCAAGGACGTCCACGTACGCAGCGACCCGGGAGCCTTCGATACCGATAGAGACGGTCTGTCGGATGCAGCTGAGTACTATGATTTCTTCACCAATGCGACTGACAAGGATACTGATAGTGACGGACTTGAGGACTTCACCGAGGTGATAGATGGCTTCACTTGGAATGGCTCGAAATACTACACCAACGCATCTTCGCACGACACCGATCTTGACGGTCTGTCCGACGGGGAAGAGGTCATCGACGGCCTAGACCAGTACATCACTCATGCCAATAACCCCGATAGTGACGACGACGGTTTGTTTGATGGCAGCGAAGTTCTGAACATCCCACGTCCTTGGCAGGGCGCTACGAATCCGCTTAACAACGACACTGATGGCGACGGCCAACCTGATGGTTGGGAGATGCAAGTCTTCTCTGTGCAGCACAACACTAGGAGTCACAGTCTGTGGATTTCAGTGACAAACTGGCTACCACCGGGTTGTGAATCGATGATTGAGTGTGGACTAGGTCCAGGTGGTTGGGTTTGGAGCAGCTATCTCGGAGGTTTCTCTACCTCCGGAGATAGGGATGGCGATGGTCAGATGGACCCCAAGTACTTCCTGCACGAGATGAACCTCTCAGGTTTCACGATACCTGCCAGCGGCAGATGGGCCCTCAATCCCGCTTGGGGGTCACTCCCGGACTCGGCCTTCGACATTGATAATGACACTCTGATGAACACCCTTGAGGCGCCCAACCGCTGGGACACCAATCCGGTGGATGACGACACCGATGGAGATAGACTTCCTGACGGCTGGGAGGTCCAATTCTCTGAACTCTCACTGAGTCTCGGACTGGTTGACAATAACACCCTCAGCGCTGTTGGCGCACGTGGTCCAATGGATCCAAAAATGGCCGACTCCGATGTTGACGGCATCAATGATGGGCAGGAGGACTTCGACGACGACGGGCTGAACCGAACCCACTTGCTGAACAGATACTGCCCGGGCTGGAACGACCCTCAGTATTCTGAATGCCACATAGATCCGACCTCGGAAGCTGGTAACGACTTCTACGATGACTTGGAGAACTACACCAACTTTGAAGAGTATCAGAACGGCACTAACCCCGTCAATCCTGATACGGATGGAGACCAGTGGTTCGACGGCTCAGAGGTGTATCACCAAGATCAGGACGGAGACGGTATGTGGGCCGGCTGGGAGTACTACTTCGGATTCGACCCCTTCGATCCGGCCGATGCCAACATTGACTCCGATGGCGATGGCCATCTGAACAAGTGTGAGAATAAGTGGAACACCAATCCGAAATCTGCCATTAGTTTCCCCGGTCAGGGTGAGCTCTGTAGCGAGTTCGACTGACCCTCTCATTTCTTTCGCGACACGCCCCTCGCCGGCATGAGGATGACATGTCTTGGTGGATACTACCCACGACCGCGGACATCGGCCTGAGGGCGTTTTGTGCTGACGCCCCGGGGGCCATGTCCGAAGCCGCGATTGGCCTGCAGTCTATTCAGATGTCGCCGAAAGGAAATGACTCGGCGACATCCTTGCCGAAAATGAACGATGAGTGGACAGTCGAATTCTCTGGCGACGATCTAGAACGCGGTTTGGTTCGGTGGCTCGAGGAAGTCCTCTATCGCGGTTCTGCGGAGGACCAGTGGCTATGCGAGTCCAAACTCGACGTAGCGGACGGAAGGATAGTCGCACAGGTGTCCTGGGTCGATGCGGACATGATTGAGCGCGAGGTCGAGGTCAAGGCAATCACACTACACGAACTGGCCCTGATAGAGGTCTCTGAAGGTGAAGTAATTCCCGGTGTCGATTCCGACATCCCGTCTTTCGAGGGCCCCGGGTGGATGGCTCAAGTGGTTTTCGACATCTAACCTATTCTTGGACATCGAATCGCTGGTAGACCTCATTGGTGGTCTGAGTAACTCGGATGAAGGTGGCGCACTTCGGGAGATCCTTGATGCGCCTAGCTCCAACATAAGAGCAGGCCGAACGAACTCCTCCGAGAACTGATTGCACAGTCGTTTCCAGCGGCCCTCTGTAGGGCACCCTGACCTCTTTACCCTCTGGAGCCCTGTGCTTGGCCACCTCCCCATAGTGCGACTCCATCGCCTTGGATGAGGACATACCGTAGAACGACTTGTACATCTTCCCGTCACCATTCTCGACCAGTTCTCCACCCGACTCGTCGTGGCCGGCAAACATGCCACCTAGCATGACAAAATCCGCTCCTGCTGCGAAAGCCTTGGAAACATCCCCTGGTGACGAGCAACCCCCGTCAGCCATCACATGGCCGAGTAGCCCGTGAGCTGCATCGGCGCACTCGGCGATGGCTGACAATTGCGGATATCCGACACCGGCTACCTTACGGGTGGTGCACACCGAACCCGGACCTATGCCGACCTTCACTATATCCGCTCCCGCCAGTATCAACGCCTCCGTCATCTCTCGGGTAGCGACATTGCCCGCGATGACAATCTTGTCCGGGAACTCTTTCCTCACACGCCGCACGAAATCTAGGAAGGCCTCTCGGTATCCGTTAGCTACGTCTATGCAAATCATCCTGATCCCGTCGTTGGTCGCCAACTTGCGCTGTAGCAACTGAAAACTCTCCTCGGTAGAGCCGCACGTTACTGCAACGAAGCTCGGGTTGACTCCGTCATCCCAAGCCCGCGCACACTCTTTAGTTGAGTAGAATTTTTGTATGCAGGTTAGCATGCTGTGACTCTGCAGCACCTTCGCAATGGAGAACAGACCAGTGGTATCCATGTTGGCAGCCACTATGGGAACACCACTCCAAATATCCTTGGAATGACGGAACTCGAAGTCCCTAGAAAGGCTGACATCTGATCTCGAAACCAGTGTACTGCGCTTAGGTCGAATCAGAACATCATCAAAGGTTAGCTTCACATCGTGCTCTACGCGCATCGAGACCTTACTACGCCAACGAAGGTCCGTTTAAGACCGTTATGAGTCACTAAAGTGGTGCTCGTGCCGGGATTTGAACCCGGGTCGACGGATCGAGAGTCCGTCATGATGGACCGAACTACACTACACGAGCGT
>DAUV01000117.1:0-6576 GCA_002505325.1 Euryarchaeota archaeon UBA623
CCACCGACCTTTTTCAGGCCGTACTTCTCTTTGAGAGCATGCTCTTCGTCAATCCTGGCTTGCTTCCAAGGGTGAGTAGGGGTGCGAATCTTGGCCCTTGCGAACTTTGGATCTCCCATCTACTCACCTCACTTCTTCCTCTCGACGCCGAGCGTAGAGCCCTTGCGGCCGTTTGATCTGAGCCTCTGCCCACGTACTTTGTGACCGGTTCGGTGCCTCATTCCACGGTATGCCTTGACTCCGGCGATACGGGAGACATCATCGTCACGGGTCAATTTGACTTCAGTGGCGACGATGTGAGCATCTTCGTTGGTCTCAAGATCTCGCTGGCGGTTGACCAGCCACCAAGGGACTGTCGTAGCGTACTCATCTATGGAGTTACGCAGGCGGTCCTGTTCATCATCTGACAGATGACCTCCTAGTTTCTTACCATTGATGTCAGCCAAGCGGCAGATTTGCTGAGAAGTCCTCATTCCTATGCCCTTGATTGAGGTTAGACCGATGGCAATTGGGCGCAGACCGTCGATGTCGCTATCAGCCATCCGTAGGATGTAGGAGAAATCATCTCCGAGTTCAGCATCTTCAGGCATTGTTACGGTTCCCCCGTGTTCACCGGTTACCCGGTGGCCCATTGGGCATCTGGGCGACCTACCATCCCTATTTGAACCGATTGGACGCCCCTTCGGGGCGGTTCAAACTACTCCTTGCATACGACATACAGGCTCTGTCTGCCAGAGTCCCGCTCGATTTCTAAGTCCACCATGAAGCCATTAGTGCCCTCAATCTCCTTCAATTCTCGATTCAACCTGCGCTGTAGTGTCGGATGAATATCCGGGTCGAGATTACAGCGCAGCGTAATCTTGCCAATTCCGTTTCTCGCTACTGATGCCGCGACTTGGTCGATGGTATGTAGCTCAGGGGAGCTGAGTCTATGCTGAACAATCTCACCAGTAGCCACGACGAAACCATCGATATCCTCTGACTTGATTAGGGGGTCAGTGTGTATGAGGATAGGCCGGCGGCCTTCCAGACGCAGCCAAGAGTGTCCGCAGTCTTGAGGCAGCGCACGCTCCAACCAAGCTTCCTGAAGGCCGCTCTGCACCAGAGCAGAGTCAACTATCGTCATGTGGGCGCCATAAGGGGGGGGCTTACTCATATGGGAAACCTCGGATATCGAGGGGGAACCTTCGATTGAGGCGATGACATGCTTCGTCCCCATCCTTACGCACCTGTGGCTAGCGCTCGAAGAGAGCGCACCGACCCACAGTGAGAGTCTATCCACCCTACCTCCGCCTTGACTCAACCACTCCCAGGTACGACTCACTCCTGGAAAGGAAGTCTCGATGTTGGCTTCTACGATGGACTGCTGCACCTCTCCGAGTCTCGGAGACAGGTCGAGCAGCACAGCTGGACCACTAGGTCCACTCTGTAGGTGTTCGGCCCAACCGCGCAGGACAGGTCCGATGGAAGGTTCCATCTCATCCACATCGTGATTCTGAGCATCACGCGGTCGAGCTGGATCCAGATGTAGCATGGCGATAGGAGGGTGAGCACGCGTACCAGCCTCACGCAAACTGTTCCAGTACTCCGTAATGGCTCCCTCGGCGTCAGACCCATCGCCAATGATTACACGATCCATTGAGCGCTGCAAGTCCTCCTCCTCGGAGTTGATGTGCATGTTCGCCGCACACAGCACTGCGATGTTCCCATCCATCTCGATTCCCAAAGAGGGCCGCTTCAGCACCTGCGAGTAGGCAACAAGTTGCAGGCCAGACCCCGCGGCCGCATCGAGGATAACTCCAGCTGGAAGCACGTTGGAATCTATGCTGTTTGCCCGTGAGAGTGCTATGAACCACGGTGTGGAGAGCCTCCGCATGTCTTCAGTCATGTGAAAGGCAGGCTCCCCGCGCCGAGCCGGCTCGGCCTTGGCCCGCTTCCTTGCTTCCTTGACAATCTGCGCCGATGGGTTCAGCGCGGTGTGTCGACTACCCTCTCCCATGCTGGCGCCTCCAAGAACTTGGTCAAGTCACTTTCGCGTCCTAAGTGATGGGGCCTCTGTTGATACTCAGTTCGAATCGTAGCCAGGAATTCTGCAGTTCGTGACCATCGTTATTGCCATAGGCGATGGGAGGAGGAAGCAGTGTGGTGTGAGAGGTACCGGTGCTGATTCCAGGAATCAGTCCCCTGTCGCTGTCTATGTCCAATCCAATGGCAGACCAGCCGAAACCGTCGATGTAAGTAGGGTCATCCCCTGCCGTTACGAGCAGATCCCCTTCGTCCAACTGATCTCCAGTGTCGGCGTCCCACACTACATAGTGAACCTCGATTCTATCATTATCGTTGATGTGCATCTCTCGCTCCTCGGTGCCCTTGAACATGTTCACGTCGAGCAGCACCTCGGCATCCACTACGGTAAGGTGGCTGACGGCTACTGTTATGCTGCCCTCGGTGATGTCTTCGGTAAGTTCGAGCTCGACAATCCCGGCTTCGTTACTCTCTAGAGTCATCAGATCGCTGGTGTTGTCGGAGCCTGAGAACAAGACTCCTGGGCCCCTGATTTCCAGAACTAGATCAACAGTGGTGTTGCCGCGGTTGTACACAGCCACACTGGCACGATCATCATCTCCTTGATGCTCCCAGTCGCACCGCAACTCGCCAGGATAGAGAAACACGTCGTCCTGATCTGAGAGGCTCTCCGGCCAGACCCAGTCACTCTCTCTTGGAGAGCAGGTATCGAACAGCAGATCAACCTCCCAGGCCAGCCGTCCGTCGATGGCCGGAGCCTCGACGGAGGGTCCGAAGGAATCCTCGAGATCCGCACTGAAGTTCCAGGCCGCCCAGCCAACCCATATTGCCGATAGAAGCAGAACCAATGCGGTGCCAAGTGAGAGCATCAGAGTGGCTCTGGGTACCGTCATCTCGTTGATGCCTAATGGGACGGGCGGGTGCTCGACCTCGTCGGGCGTGTCCGATATCCAAGACCTTGTCACGGTCACTTGTCACTACCGTGTGTCATCAACGTTGGCCCGTTCGGTATTGTCGGCGTATTCATTTTGAAAGCTGGTAACTGCCTCGCAACACCTCGTTGCGACCTTAGTCCTTGACCATCTGTGCCTCATTACGTAGACCTAGCCAGGACACCACTCCCAACTCTGCGGCCACCACCATCAATGCAATCAGCAGCGTCGTTGGTTCGAATATACCGGGCACAAATATCAGTGCGCTTAGAATAGCCACCACCAAATCGACCAGCCCCCAAACCCTCAGGGTTCGCCGCAATTGCAGTATTCCTACCACCCACACTGTGGTCGAAAGCACAATCAGTAGTACGGGAAGCAGTACCGAGGTAGCGTGATGGGCAATGGCGACGATGATGATTAGCAGATGCGAGTCGGCGGCCAGCATCATGGACCAACTCTCTCCCTTCAGAGGAACGGTTAGTGCTAACAGTGCAAGCAACAGCAGTCCGACCCCCATCGTGGTCTCTGGAAACACATCGAGGACTGGTTCGTACCAGTTCCCTATGGCGTAGAGTGCCATCAGACCGGCTGGAACCGCCAGACCGATGGCCCAAGGTTGACGGTATCTCCAACCCTGTTCAACGGCGCTCGCCACAGCCAGTATGCCGGCTGGACCAAATGATAACATCACCACGAACAGGCTACGAGAACCGCGTCCAGAGGATCCCTTCCAGTCATCTCTGCCTAGTTTCTCTCTCTTTCTGTCCACCCACACATCAACTAGGACAACAAGTACCAACACCGACTCTAGCACCATCCAAGGAACCCCCCAATCGAGAATATCTCCTCCAAATGGATCAATCGTCAGAGGATAGGGCAGCGCCTCGACCATCACAGCCCCCAGAATCCTCCCAGCCAGCAGGGGCATGACAATCCAGTCGAGAGCGACTGGTATCCTGTCCAACAACCTGTCCTGACCAATCAGTGATATCGCCACCAATTCCACCAATAAGACAACCAGCACGGCCATGTCAAGAAGGTCCTCGTTGCTGCTGCCAGGGCCAATGTGGGATACGACGTGAATTGCAACCAGTCCTGCAATCGCCATTGCAATCGGCATCTCTAATCCCATAATATGGGGGAGCTCCAGTTCGAGACTCTTGGTGCGCGACCTAGCAAGGGAGATTAGAGCAGTCGCGAAGATTCCTATGGCCACCAACATGAGTGGATTTGTACCATTGAGCAGACCCAGAATGATTCCCACACCGAGTATCAGTGAGAGCACCGCTAGTACGACCATCGGCTTGTGACTCACGTCGGTCACGTAGAGCTCCTCAAGGTCATCAGTGCCAGATTTCTCCCTCTGCTTGCTACGCTTGGCCTCCAGTTCGGCCAGACGTGGATCGTAGGTAGCAACACCACCCTCAGGACCCTCCTCTAGCCCACTTGATTCTGCAGCCATCTCGATGCGCGCATCGCGCTTGGACACTGACTTCAGCTCAGCCCGCAATTCACCTCGGGCCACCAACCAGAGAGAGCTGACCACGAACATCGCTAGCGAGATAATCTCCGCTGTCTTGTTCTCCAACTCAAAGGAGAGGGCGATGGTGATTACCAGCAACCACAGGGCCGCCAACGCGGGATTGAGCAACTTCTCTATGCTCCCCGCGCGAGGCAGATAGGTTGCGAGCACTGCAGCCGAGCACATCACCGCAGCGATGCCGACATCGATTTCGGGTAGTGTACCCGTCGATTCGAGCAAATTTACTGGCTGTCTTCCCGAGAGAGCCAACAGCAATGGTAGACTCATCAGCCCCAATCCGTTGGTGTACAGTTTCTCATCACTAGGAGCTCTGGTCAGCATCAGAGAAACTAGGGATAGGCAGAGCAGCGCCGTCAGAGGCACAAACATCCCGTGCCTCCATTGGATTGCGAGTACAGCTACAGCGAGAATCGCAGCCATGCCGCCGGCATCGCCGATTCTTATTCCGGCAATCTCCGAGCCGATGTGTAGGGTGGTTAGAAGAAACAGTACCAGTAGGAGTGAGATGGCAGTGAAACCGCCGAAATGAGACATGAATATCAACGTGAACAATGGCAACCACCAGCCCAAAGACCAGAGCTGTAAAGCCCCTGAGTCACGGATTGAAGCTGAGATCTCAGATACCCCGAGGAAGCGGGCAGCGAGGTTGACACCAGATTCTCCTAATCTGACGTTGACTATAATCATCAGAACGCAGGACAGAGCGAGATATGCTCCTAGGGGCACGGGCTCGAGATCGACCATACTGCCGGGATCGAGCACATCATTTGCGACCAACAGTGTCCTAACAGTCTCCTCCACCAATTCCTCGAGAAGCACCCAACTCCACGGCAGCAGAACTGTTACTCCGGCAAGCGAAGGAGACTCTCGCTGTACTGCGAGCACGGCGGTCCCGATATGTAACAAACCCAGCAGACCCAGCAACAGCTTCCCTCCGTCACCACCCCTGGCATTGGAATCGACCGGGACCAGTATGACAAGCAGAGTGAGTACGACAATGGCTCCCAACCACAACACCCTGTCAGTCACTCGGTCCTGATCGCGTAGCAGTACGAAACCGGTGACGATAGTGGCAAGAATCGTAAAGAGTTCGTAAGAATCGAGATTGCCAATCAAGCTACCTGAGGCATGTCCAGCAATCAGCACGCCTATCAGAGGGAAGGCAGACACCCCGAGAGGAACCGCCACCCGTTTCTTATCGACCCCTCTGACTGAGAGGTATGAACCACCGAAGGCTGCGCCGAGGAAAGCCACCATTCCCAGTGCATATCCGGTGTCCTCGCGGTTGCTGGTGACGGCTAGAAGCGCTCCAACCATCCCCATGGAAACCGATACACCCCAGAGTCCTGGCATACCTAAACCGAGTGCCTTGAAAGCCTGCGAGAACCAGTTCTCTTCATGTGCGAATCGCGCTGCCATGGTCGCATTGATGCCTGTAACAGTCATCAGGAGAAGGAACAGAAGCAAAGGGTCATCGAGAGCGAGTATCCTCAGAGAGCCGAACTCGAATCCTCCGGTTATCGCGTGCATCCCAATCCATAGGTTGGACGCCGCCACGCCGAGAGCAGCGAGGTTGCCCGACTGCCGGTGCAGTGCAAGCCCGTGCATTAGCAGGGTCGCGAGCAGGATCATCCCCGCGACACCACTCTCTCCTAGGACCGACCCGGCCGTCGAGGCGATGGCCAATAGTACGAGAGTTGACTGAGCAGCGATGGCATCATGATTGTGCCTGTAAGCGATTAGTACGTTCACTCCGACGAGTAACAGAAGCAGAACACCAAGAGCTTCCATTCCAATGTAGTCCCAGCGATTCAACTCAATGGCGAGACCATACATGACCTTCATCGAGATGACTACCCAGGTAACTCCGAGAAGTTTCATCGCTGGGTCTGGGACCCAGCGCTCTCCGAGTGCGAAACCAACCCCTGCGAGCAGTAATAGGGCAACAATCGCCAGAAGCGGTGACAGTGCTAGACCGGCTTGCACCCCGATGGCACTGTAGACGACAATCATCGATATCATCAGGGCCCAGTTGACGCCCCTCTCGCCTTCGACTGAGATTTCTGTCACGAT
>DAUV01000117.1:6963-7357 GCA_002505325.1 Euryarchaeota archaeon UBA623
TCACCACTGGGCTGCTCAAATGGATCGTAAAACTCCCCAAGAGCTTCGTCCACAGCCTTAGCGAGCTCCTCACGGCGCTCCTCCTCGTCACCGCTTTTAGGAGGGATATCGATGTCACTGAGATCGATGTTGATGCCCCGGCGAAACTCGCCCTCCCGGATGATTCTGTCATCCCGGTCATCGTCAGTCATCACCCTCCGACCACAGCCGCTCCCGCATAATCACATCCCTGCCCGAGACAACTGAAATACTCACTTTTGCCTTGTTCGGTTGAGAACGGGCCAGCCGCAATGCTTGAAGGGTAAATCTCAACGTCGTGCGTCATGGAGTCTTCCTCTATGTCTGGCGACTCCCGCAACTTCGCTACACCTCTAGCCTCGCACGGCCTCGACCC
>DAUV01000060.1:0-23429 GCA_002505325.1 Euryarchaeota archaeon UBA623
AAGCGTAGAAGGCGACCTCCAGAGGGTAAGCGTAGAAGGCGACCTCCTAATGAGGATTGAAGGCACCTAGCGCAATTGATATGCGAGAGGGGCTCCGAGAGGTTCTGTGAAGGACTATCCGAGCGAACGAGTCGACCTGCGTAGTGACACGGTCACACAGCCTACTCCCTCGATGCGCGAGGCGATGGCAGTAGCAGTAGTGGGAGACGATGTCTTAGGCGACGACCCCACAGTGATAGAACTCCAGAATAGCATTGCAGAGATGCTTGGGAAAGAGGCCGCACTATTCGTTCCCTCCGGGACTATGTCCAACGCAGTAGCAATCAAATCGCAGACCAAGCCCGGCGACGAAATTGTCACCCATCGCAAAAGCCACATCTACATGTACGAGGCAGGTGGTTATGCGGTACTAGCAGGATGCTCAATCTCCTTGGTTGAAGGGGAGAGGGGACAAATGTCTCCTGAGGATGTCCAGAGGGCAATTCGAAAGGTAGCCGGAAGCGATTCACATTATCCAGAATGCACTCTGATTTGCGTTGAGAATACAGCAAATGTAGGGGGTGGGTCGATCTACGATCAGGAGACTTTGGATGCAATCTGTGAAGTCGCACATAAGAACGACTGTCGCGCCCACATGGATGGTGCACGGATGTTCAATGCAGTCGTTGCCAGTGGTACCGATCCAGCAAGGATGGTTAGAGACTTCGATACTATCTCGATATGTTTGTCGAAGGGCCTAGGTGCACCCATAGGTTCCGTCCTTGTGGGAGATGCCGCTACCATTGCTGAGGCTCACAGATGGCGCAAGATGTTTGGAGGAGGGATGAGGCAGTCAGGGATACTTGCAGCTGCTGGATTGTATGCCTTGGAGAACAATATCGATAGGCTAGAGGAGGACCATGCCCGAGCCCGGCGCCTTGCCGAAGCATTGGACGCCATGGAGGCGTATTCGATTGACCTTGGAGCAGTGCAGTCAAACATGGTGTACATCAATTGTAAGAAGGACGGAGCAAAGACTCTCGTCAATAGTCTAGCCGAGATGGGTGTCGATGTTCTAGACTTAGAGCAGGGCGTCGACTACGGCGATATATCGACTGTCAGGGCGGTAGTGCATTTGCATATCACCGATGAGGATATCGACCGGGTCATCGCTGCTTTCGATGCCGCTCAATGACCCGGAAGCATTCAATATCCCAATATGCAGGGACTAATGTGAGAGTGACACCATTTCTCTTGGTCGCACTGCTTCTAACAGCCACCACCCAGGTCATTGCTACCAGTGAACAGAGCTCGATGTGGGCCGATGCAAGAAGAGGGGCCGACGGAGGAGTCCTTGGTGCTCTAGAGATTCCTCTGACCAATGAGACGACAGACAGTGAAACCTTACTCAACTACTCTGAAATGACTCCGGTCGTCGAGGTCTACACCGCCACATGGTGTTTCAACTGCGTGACCACAGAGCAGGCCCTCGACGAGGCCATAGGTGACTCTGATATCATGCGTATCCATTACCACAGGCACAGGTCCGAACCAGAGGACCCCTTCGGCAACAATGCCACGGAACATCGCTGGGAGTCGACCTACGGCGACGCCTCGACTGCAGAGGCGGGATTGTCCAGAGTGGCTCCGTCCACGGTGTTTGATGGTGAGAGGATGCATTTGGGAACCTCATCGAGCTCAAGCACCCTCACGAACGATTACTCCACATCATTGGCCACTGGATCTTCTTGGAACTTCATAGGAACCGCTCAATTGTCTGTTTCTGTTACCGAATCAGGTGAGACAAAATTCTCATGGAACATCACCGATTTGAGTGTTGACGATGATGATGTGCACTGGACCTTTACTCTGACACCATGGCTTCTTTTTGTTGAGGACAGCGCCAGTTTTCCAGACGGCTCGAATGGTGTCGAGGACTACCTGCATGTGTTGCATGATGCCATTGAGTTGGATGGATTAGAAGGCTCCATGATTGTAGAATCTCCACCGGCATGGGACGGTGATGATGTCTCAGTCGTGCTGTTAATAGATTGGTCAAAGAGAGGACCTTCAGTTTGTTGCAGCCCCTTTCTACCGGCTCCGGGGGTGGTAGCCGTACTGCTGTGTTTCCTTGTTGCTTCTCTGCCGTCACGCAGAGAGCGATAATATCTTAGATTCGGTATCCAGACCCTTAGGTGGGTTGAATAACCCCACCCCACCATTGCGTATGCTCGGTGATGCCATGTCCTCGAAAACTCCCGTTCAGGTGACTTGTGAAGAGGTGCCTAGAGGCAATAGCCCGGCATGGCTCACAGAGCATATTCTGAGACAGTCTTTGGGTCCAACAGGATTCGAGTCAGATCTCTCCGGAAGAGTTCTGGTCGTCTACCCCACTGATGAATCCAGAAAGCAGGCTCTTGCTGAAATGCCGATAAATCAGGCGATTGACAGCACACTCCACCATACCATCGACTCTCTGAAGTCCTCACTGGTAGCGGATTTGAGGCTGCCAAGGGTTCTGAGCACTGAGGGCGGCTTTGAACTGGTGTTGCATGAGGCCTGTCGTCGTGAGGCGGCAAGGCTAGCATTTCCGATGATTAATCCACTGCCGGAGATGAGGTGGGGCAGAGGAAAGACCGCAGCTCTGGCGGAGTTGCACTCGTACCTGACGCGAGAGTCGGCTGAGGCCGCTTGGGACGGCCCAGGGATCGCTTCCTTCGGAGACATCATCAGGAAGCTCGAGAGGCGATTGGGAGGAACTCACCCTGATATGGTTGCCTCCCGCATTATCGGTGGATTGAACAAAGGGGAGAAACCGTTCTCTCTGCTCGATGTCGATGGCATAATCATGCTCGACCATCCTCCAGAGCTCCCCCTCTCGCACATTGAACTCATGCTAGCAGTTTCGAGACACTGCCCCATCCACCAATTGGCCCACCCAGGAAACTTTAGGCTTGGACACCACGGCATGCTCCTACTGGACCAACACTCAATCAAGACCCAATCAGACCTTCCTCCATGGGTGCCGCCGCACCAGCCAGAATCAATTCCTCCTGAGTCGTCTACCGAGCGCGTGCTGCTGCAGAGGGAGAAACATTCCTTCGAGGTGACGATTGAGTTGATACGAGAACGTCTTGAGTCAAACACTTCTTCCCATCTTATCATCGTGGATCCGGCGCTGGAATCTAACCTACCACAATGGAAGAGGTGCCTGAAGGCACTTGGGGTGCCACTTCCTCCTTCGCGCCAACCGGCACACACTCATTCTCTGGGCCACTGGCTAATCGCTTTGGCAACCCTGCCCCACGGCCCTGATGCATTCTCCCTTGAGGCGTTGAGGTCTTTCTCTCTGCAAGCGACACTCAAGCCATTCGGAAGCCCCGATGCTCACCCCACGGAGAACAAGATTAGTCCGCTTGCTGATCCTGACATGTTGACGGCAATGGCTCGCAGCGAGCATGTGCTGGGTGGCCCCGGAGCTCTCGCTAGATGGCTACAGACGATAGCGAGACCGCCGATATCGGAGCGCGACCAGTTCAGAAAAGAGTCGACGCAGTGGTGGCTTCTTTGCCTCGTTGATTCTCTGAGGCCGCTACTCACAGGAGAGGATCGCGCAGTCCTCGATGAGGCCAGCAGGGTGGGCTGCCACACAGGGCAGAAACTCCCGATGATTGAGTCTTCAGCCAGTGCCGATAACTGGCTGCTCTCCATACTCGGAATGATTGATCTAGAGTCTGCGATGGAGTCGTGTGACGGCGAGGGTCCCACTCCGTCAGCGGTGGCTCAAGCCGTAGTCAAGGACATTCATGCGCTCAGGTTGATGCAGTCCAGTATGGGTCACAAAGCACCCAAAATGGGTCCAAAATGGGTTGACGAGTTCACTCCACTCGTCCGCTCCTCAAGCATCCAAAGCGGTTCTTCTCTAGCCTCTGGAAGGGTCAGAGTGCTCACTCCGTCTGCCGCTCTAGGCTGCACCGCCGATACCATCGTATTAGCAAATCTGTCGAGCTCCTCATGGGATCTCAGAGCCCCGAAGATGGCCTTCCTCGGCGACGAGGAGCGACATTCACTGGACCTTCTCCGACCAGACGGCCCAATCAGAGCAGCAAGGCACCAACTCGAACACCTTCTTGCCGCGGCTCCCGAAGTCTTAGTCCTAGATCCGAGCCTCGACGATGCATCCCCGGCAGCCGCTCCTATCCGGGAGTGGGCAGCAGCTCACGACCCTGATGACGATGCCAAGGTGATGCGCACCGAGCCCGAGCAACCGGTCAGCCCACGCGACCTCAAGCAGTCCGACGGAATCTCCCTCAGGAACATGCTTACTCCAGCCCTAGCACCTCTCAACCCCAGTGCCATATCAGTATCAATGGACTTGGAATTGCAGCGCAATCGCGAGAGGCGGCAACCGAGTCATGCCGATGACGATGGATACCTAGCCCCAACTTCTGTCCAACACCTGTTCTCTATTGACAGGACAGATCTGACCCGTCGGACTCCACCTGGCATCGAACCTCCTCGCTCGCACGACAGGTGGCCCGTGGTTGGAGGCTTTGTCGCTGGAGGTAAGAGGACCCCTACCATCGACCCCCGACCATTCATCCCTCATGCAACCGGTACGAATGTCAGCGATTCGAGGCACGGTCATTCAGCGGGAGCCGAGCAAGAAACCTCAATCTGGTCACCTAGCAGGCTACATTACTGGCTCAAGTGCCCGAGAATGGGTTGGTTGTCGAACGGACTCAGGGCAGAGGAAGACGAACTGCAGGCAGAGGATCTAGATCCACGTACCCACGGTGAGTTACTTCACAACGTCCATCATGACCTAATCTGTCAGACCCTTGGGTTCGAAATTGGTATTGAAAGGCCCTTCGGAGAAGGCAGCTCTCTTAGCAGCGTCGCTCAATCTGGTAAGAGCGAGGATGAACTGATGCGAATAGCGCTCGAGTCTCTAGACAGCCGAGCCCCTTGGCTCGACAGGACTGACGCGGTTTCTACTCATAGGCTGATGATACTGACTGGGATGAGCAGAGATGAGTGGAACCGATGGTTGACTAATCCCTGCCCTGTACCACCATCGGGAAGGGTCGGGACTATCGTAAGGGCTGAATCAACAGTCAGTCATGCCTCACCGGTATGCCTAGAATGGAGCGTGGCTGATTTCGATGAGAAAGGAATCGAGATATCGATACCAAAGAATCTCTCTGGAGGAGAGCAGCTCCCGCCGATTCAAATTCGAGGCTACATAGACAGGGTCGACATTCTACCAATTGATGAGTCCACTAAAGAGTGGCTAGATCCTGATGGTGAGGGGAGTATTGCTCCACTCAGGATCCACGGTTCGGGGTGGAGACCGCGCCGCTTAGTGGCAATTAGGGACCTCAAGACCTCTGAAAGCAAGGCCGCAAAGATACGACATTCCGACGGATTGCTCGATGAACTCCAATTGGCGTTGTACGCGAGGGCATGGGAGATTGCTCACCCAGGTGACTTGGTGGTCGCTGCTGGGATCTCTCTGTTCAGTCACCACACTGAGCACATGCTGGAACTATCTTCGCATTACTCTGCAACTCACAGGGATCTCCTGCTAGGTACTCGTACGGACATCACCACATCTCTGCACAGATTTCCCGACGAGCCGCCTTCTCCGCACAGTGACCACTTCAGGGCATGGCTCACACAGCGCCTAGCAGTGGCGCTACGTGTCGCAGCCGGGGCTGCTGCGGGAAGAGTCCACCCGACCCCCTCATCAGGGGTGTGTGGTTACTGTCCGGTGAGGAATGCCTGCGAAGTCAGGATGGAGGCTGGTTTCTGATGCGTCTGAATACCGCCCAACGCCTCGCGCTCAATTTGGATGCGCACATAGTCATCGACGCTGGGGCAGGCACCGGCAAGACCAGTACGATTGTTGATCGCGTCATCGAGCACTATCTGACCGAGGATCAGAGAGCAACCCGACTACTCCCCAAGCCCGAGCGTCCATCCAAGTTGCAAGGGGGTATGATAGCCGCCCCATCAGCAGAGCGCATAGATCTCAGAGAGTGGGGGGGCTTGCTTCCAGGAGAAGTAGTGCTGCTGACCTTCACCAACCGTGCAGCCGATGAGATGAGAGACAGACTGCGGCGAAGTATCGCCCGGCTGCGGCCTGGCCCCATAGGGGATGACGGAGCTTGGCGCAGCGACCCTAGAATCAGGCACAAGGGATTCAGCGAACAACTCCTGACGCTACTCGAGGATGCACCAATAGGAACCATCGATGCGTTCCTCAATCAACTGGTCTCGCCGTACCGAGGTATCCTCGGAGACGCTCTAAGCCGAGACAATGTCTCGGACACAGGCAGAATTCTGCTGGTGGAGTCTGCCCTGAACACTCTCTGGAGGTTGCCCAGTTCGCTCTCTCATATCGGAGAGGCGGTTGATGCGGGTATCCCGGCCGAAATCGCTCCAGATGTACTAGCAGCTAGAGACAGGATTGCGCGACATTACTCGGGGCGGCGTTCTGCAGCTAGGGTGCTGCGCAGTCTAGTGGGAAGTTCTGTATTCATCGAGGAGGCAGCTCGCAGGATAATGGATGGCGACACCATCACCCCAGAGTTACTGCACCAGCAGATTATGGCATCAGTCGATGCCGACGAGGTCTCCGAACACGCGACTGAGGTCCATTCTATCGCACAGCGTTTCTGCGATTTGGTAAGGGAAAATTCAGCATCCATGGCGCTCGCTGGATGGCCAGCTGATTCTAGGATGGCTTGCTTGGACTCACTATGCAGCGAGGGGCCACCTGAAGACGCATGGGGGCAACTGACGTGGCTGAGCCACACTCTGGTCTGCACACTCAACTCCTCAGCACTAATGAAGAATAACCCGACTTTCTTTCCTCATTCCCATCTCCCCTCTGATTCATGGGAGGCTGGCATAGAGAAGTACTCGAGAATTCCAGACGCGCACTCCAAGGCACGCGTCAAGGATGAAATCAATGACATAGTAACCGATCTCAAAGCCGCTTGGTCCTCCGACCGCGGTAGACTGATGCTGCATTTCACGCGGGTTGCCATGCTGCTCAGTAACGCAAACCCACCCGCTTCTCCCGCAGATTGGACTCCTCCCTTATCCCCTCTTCAGATTCCTCTACCCGAGCGAATCGATGGCCCCGCTTCCAGCCACTACTTCACACTCGATGCCGAAGTTCGCAACCTACAGGACCTATACCTCGCTCACCGAGGCTTCCAAGGTATCATCAGGAAACTCAAGGAGAGGGACGAGGTCCACGACTTCGACGACATCCAGAGAATGGCCGGAGATTTGCTTCTGGCTAACTGTCCATCAACATGCAGATCGTTTTACCACTCTTCGATGCAGGATGCACTGGACTCGTTGACCGATAGTCCATGGCGTGATGACCACATCGATGCGGCGTTCGCTGCCCTCGAGCGTCTAGAGGCCAATCCCAGCAGGGCCGGAGAGGCAGCTTCGAGCCTCGGTGCCATCCGTGCCGACCTCGAGAGCAGGTATAGCCTGCTGACGACAATCAGGAGACGCTACCGAGCCTTCATCATCGATGAAGCCCAAGACAACTCACCACTCCAGTGGAGGCTACTCTCGAGATTATGGGGGGCGAGGCGCGTAGACGAAGGCGAACCGAACGCCCCCGATACTCCATGGCAGCCAACAGTTTGCTACGTGGGAGACGTCAAGCAGAGTATCTACGCATTCAGACAGGCAGAGGTCACTGGCTTCCTCGAATTCGCGAGGCAGCTGATGTCAGTTAACGACCACGAACTGGCCGGGATCCCAGAGTTAACACGCAAGCCAGCGCTCAGAAAAGACTCCCACAGTCGCGATCCAAGGAACGCACACTCTCTGACCATCGCAACAGCCACTGAGTACATGGAACAGGGAGGGAGGGATCTAGTTGCTTGGATACCCTTTGACGCGACCGATCGCGACCTGCCCGCCCCGAGTGGGACCGAGGTCAAGAATCGCGAGAGGGGACTGATTGCTCTGCAGGTGAACTATCGTACCAGTGGGGGACTTCTGGGAGCGATGAACGAGTGGTGGGAAGACGTCTTTTCAGACAGACACCGACTTTTTCCCAACGGCGATTTCTACGCCACCCCTCAGACGTTATTCGCATGCCCAGACAAGCGCGATACCCCCGGAGCCATTGAGTGGATATGTCCTTTGAGCACCGGAGGAGATTCCAATCCTCCCACTGACTTGACCACGCACCTAGATCCGTTTGGTGAGGGCAAGCCAGACTCTCTCGAGCGCCAGGCCCTGCTGATAGCTCGACGCGTTGGCAGCCTCATCGACGGTTCACCAGTCAATGTTAGGTCAGCAGATGGGAAGTGGCATCAGGTGGATGCTGAAGACCCCGTTTCTCCCAGTGAAATCATGATACTGCTTCCCACTCGGCCGAATATCAGGGACGTGGTCATTAGACATCTCCATGACCACGGAATTCCAGCTCAGGCAGACCGGGAGGGAGGGTTGCTGGACAGACCGGCTGCACACGCCCTTGAGGGGTTGCTACAGTTCGTCGCTAGACCTAGGTCACGCCACCACGCTTCTTGGGTAGCCCGCTCCGTCCTGATCGGCTTGGACGACGCCCAGTTGCAGGACTACATCGGAGGTGCACAACGAGGGGAAGATATGCTGTCCCGACTAGTAGAGCATTGCTCAAGCGATGCTCAACGGGCCTTGGTAGAGAGGTGGCGACAACTGTCCGAATCGGGGCGTCTAATTGATCTGCTAGACGAGACCATAGACAGGTCCGATTTACTTACTGCCTACCCCGATTCCGTCTCTCGTCAAGACGTCGAGCAGATTGTTGATGTCATCAGAGCACTGGCTGCTGAGGTCGGAGGTGATGCAATGGTCCTAGCGGACAGAATACGTGATCTCAGAGAGCGCAGCTCCGGTGCCCTTGAGGCCATCACCATCCCACCCGGCGATGCTGTCAGGGTGATGACGATTCACAGCGCTAAAGGACTTGAGGCCAAGGTGGTGGTATTGGCCGATGTCTTCTCCAACAGGCAGACCAACATGAGGAACGAGAACCTCAGCCGTCTGATAGTGAGTCCCGAGCTCTTCGCAGGAAATCCCAAGCCGTGGTCTAGCGAGTCCTCTCCCCACTCTGCGCTGTGGTCCCATGTTCAGGTATTGCATCAGGCTCGCAAGGACGCTGAGGCTCGAAGACTGCTGTATGTAGGTGCCACACGTGCGGAGGAGAGACTGATTGTGGTGGGCTCGAATAGAGGAACTGAGTGGGCCGAGGGAGAGGGTCTACGGATGCCTTGGTCCTACGACAAGAAGATACCTCAATTGGGTCAAATGTGGATCGAATCATTGCGCCAAGGCTCGTTGAGGCGAGCGGAAACTGCTTCACCGTGGCTAGATGAGGGTGACGTCAATGACGCTCCAGCCATCAGAACCAGAGGCCAGCGCACCTTCGATCCCACCAGAATGTTCTCCAACGCCTCTCTAGGTGGCAACTCAACTCTCCCTGGCATGCTTGTAATCCACCACCCAGACTGCTTCGAGGATACGGACAATTCGCCTGTACTGACGCCGCTACAACGTATCGAGAGGCTGGATGATGCCGCCAACTCCACGATAGAGTCTGAGGACCCTGCTCCTCCTAGGCAGGACTCGGCTCCTCGAATCAAAATCACTCCGAACAGACTCCCGGTGTTCCAAGAGTGTCAACGGCGACAGTGGTTCGAGACCAAGGGTGGCCTGAGTCCGGATCCGATAGTACCCAGTGGACAAGCGCATTTATCGAAGGGGATGCCCGCTAACGTTGATCCTGCGACTCTCGGTACCGTTTTCCACAGGATACTGGAGATAGGAATCGGCAATCCTGGTCTCGACGGCGAGCCGGCGAGTTCCCCACTTCAAGCATCATGGACGGAACACAGAGAGAATCTTCTGTCAGATCCAGAGACTCATTCCACGGTGTTCACAGAACTTCTTCCTCCTGACGCTGACCTTCAGCGAACCCGCCTTCTGGTTGAGGGTATGGCAGAGCGCATTGGTTCTGGACCCATGGGCAGGATGGTGCAGCGTGAATCGGTGGACGACCACAGACTCGAAGGACTCAGAACGGAGATGCCGTTCCATATCTCCATTGATGTCGATACAGGGGACTCATTCAGGCAACGTTGGAGTCCTGAGGGACCCGAGTTGTTGGCGAACACGGATAAGGCCACTATCGAGATGAACGGAATCATCGATCTCGTGCTGTGCACGACGACTCCAAACGGTGGTTCTGCTATCCGAGCTGTCGATCTAAAGACCGAGGATGCCGGATTAATCGACAATGACTCCTCTGAGGGACTCCTCGAAGCCCTCGGCTCGGAGGACTCTGGACCCGCTTGTGAAGCCGAATTCGAGATACTGAACAAGCACCGCATGCAGCTGGCCCTGTACTATCGTGCGTTACAGAGCATAGAGGACGCGAGAAAAGCGGCTAATCTAGGGTGCAGGACTGTCTTGCCCCCTGCCATACTGGTTGGAGTGACTGGCAGGATGGTCGAGTACCCAAAGGAGATGCTCAATCTAGCATCACAGGAGTTGGAAGAACTGCTTGTTAGGACTGCTGGCATGGCTCTGGCTTCAGACGCCCCACTGTCAGATTTCGACAGGCTCTCAGCAGAGTCTGCCCACATATGCGAGAACTGCCCATTCCATCGTGGCGCACTACCTATCTGTGGCCCTGCGGAGCATTAATGCTCAGCGAAGACTCCATGTGCTGAGGGCCTCACACAAGCCCATGGAACCTGATCTTGATGCCCTCGCCCAACGTAGTGACGAGTTGTGGGAGGAATCGATACTCCCCAGTCTGATGGATTTCGTGGCCATCCCCGCTCTTTCTCCTGGATTCGATCCCAATTGGGCCGAGACTGGGGATCTGGACGCCACTGTAGAACTGTTCTGCGGCTGGCTCGACACACAGTCCATCGACGGTATGTCGTACGAGGTCCACCGTATTGGAGAGCGCAGCCCAGTTCTGTTAGTGACAATTGAGGGTACGGGTCCCGGAGAGGTCCTGTTTTACTCTCATCTCGACAAGCAGCCGGCCCGCCCGGAGTTATGGTCAGAGGGTCTACACCCATGGAAGGCGGTTCGACGTGAGCCTTGGCTGTTCGGTCGCGGGGCCCTCGACGATGGGTACGGTGGCTACCTGTGCGTGACCTCGGTCAGGATGCTACAGGAGCAGGGCGTTGCATATCCTACCTGCCGATTTATCATCGAAACCTGTGAAGAATCTGGCTCGTACGATCTCCCTGAGTACCTTGACGCCCTAACCGACGACCTTGGCAGCCCCAATCTCATTGTCGTGCTCGACACTGGAGGCGGTGATTACGAGCACATCTGGGTGACCGATGCTCTGCGTGGACTACTGGCCGGAACCCTCTCTGTACAGGTTTCCCACGAAGGCATACACTCAGGTCACGGAGGAGGTGTAATACCCTCATCATTCAGAATAGCAAGGATACTACTCAACAGGGTTGAGGACTCAGATACCGGCGAGGTGCTAATCCCTGGGATGCACGTGCCAATCACCGAGGAGGTCAGAGCACAATCCGATTCCCTAGTCGAACTTCTAGGCGACACGGTATGGAACGATCTCCCGGTGGTCGAAGGAATGCAGCCTCAGACACCAGGCTCGGCCGAGATGCTCCTGAATATGAACTGGAGACCGTGCATGTCGGTAATTGGGGCCGATGGTATGCCTCCAATACAGACGGCTGGAAACGTCCTCAGGACCAACACCGACCTCAAACTCAGTTTCAGGATCCCTCCCGGGGTCGACTCTGAGGCTGCCATTTCCGAGGTCAAGAGGATCCTCGAGGAGGACCCGCCCTACGGCGCCAAAGTCACATTCACACCCGATGCAGTCTCAGACGGCTTCCGTGCCCCGCCCCTCTCCTCCAGTGCCAGTCAAGCTCTCTCTGAGGCCGCGAACAGCGTCAGCGGACTACCTCCAATGACTATCTGGCTGGGGGGAACAATCCCATTCCTAGCGATGATTCAGGGCAAGTACCCCAACGCCCAGTTCCTGTGCACCGGCACAGGGGGGCCAGGCAACAATGCTCACGGGCCTGACGAGAAACTGCACATCCCAGCTTCAAAGAGGCTCACTGCGGTACTGTCCGCAACTGTAGCCGCAGTTTCTAGATGAGCCGGATAACCCCATGCTGCGATGAGATAGATTCCGCCGAGGTTAAAGCGGATGCACCGGTCGAGCACCTTGAGGGCTCATATGAGCGAGGAAGAGGGAACCATCACTCCTGAGTTACAGACGCGTCAGCTTGAGGAGAGGCTGGCTGAGGAGACTGACCGCCTCGAGAAGCTCTACGTGGCTTACAAGAAGGTCGAAGACGAGTTGGCAGAGAAGAACGCCATCATCGAGGTCCTCGAGAAGGAAGCTATCGACAAGGAGATCGATAAGGAGGGACTAGAATCACTCCTATCCGAGAAGGAAGCGAGAATCCACGAAATCGAGATAGAGGGGGCCAAGACCGGCAAGAGGGTCGAGCATCTTGAGCCAGAACTCGAGAAGATGGAGGAGCTGTACACTCGCGAGAAGGCTCGCCTCGGCCGTGTCTTCGAGGTCACCGAGGAACTCGATGAGCGCAACCGGGTAGCCACTGCAGAACTGTCCGCACGTGACGACTGGTACGTCCAGCACATGCAACTCTTTGAGCAACTCAACGAGGCCATTGACACCCGCTACACAATGATAGACAGGGCAGTTGAAGCGGCAAGGGACGTGCTGGCCAGTCAAGAGACCTTCAAGGAGCGCATGGAGGAAGCCCTCGATGCGGTCAAGGAGACCGTCGATGACATAGTCGATGGCGATGACGAAGAGGGGTCGGACGAGCCCGAAGCGGACGAGTCCTGATTACTTCGGCTGGTGCATGTAGCAGTACTCAGTACTCCTGTATGTGACTCTTCGACAATTCTTACCATTCCGTTTGTCAATATGCAAGCAATGTGTGTTGGTAGATCTCCCTTCGACTCTCGCCTCCTCCTTCCTCTCCACACTTTCCACAATCTCTGCTTCGATACTAGCCAACTCCTCTTTGGTCGTCCCTGTGAGGGAAAGGCTCTGTTTGACAATTTTCATCTCGTCTGCATCGAACCAGAAGGTGCCACAATCCCGGCATCCATCGATTATCATGTTAGGGCCTGTGAATTCGTCATTCTCATCCTCTGATCGTTTCTTTTTCGACTCGGCAGCCGCTGAAATAGCCGCAACAACAACTACGATGAGTAAAATCCCAATAAGCGCGCCTGGATGGTCCACACCACCGGGATTAAATCCACCTCCACCTCCCTTGGGCATTTCGTAGACCACTCTAATTTCTAGCATCAGACCCTCGCACCGAGGGCACCTCAGCGAGCATTCTTCACCATTCTCAAGAAGTTCATTGAGCATATCTGCTCTCTCTGAAAGTTTAATTTCTAACATCTTGGCGTCTAGCAAGGCGCCCTTGCATTTTCTACAATGGAAGTACATGCTGTTGTTTGACAGTCGAAGGTGAAGCTGGCCGCAGCCCCGGGGACACTGGAGCTTTTCGATGTCCGCAAGCTGGGTCCTGTGCGCCCGGCAAAAGAGCAACCCAGTCATGGCCTCCCTAGTGCAGGGTTTCCCTTCTCCAATCATTTGTTTTCCCATACAGACGGTGAAAGAAGGATCCTGAGAACGGTGTTTTTTACAGAAATCCGACTTGTACATCGTTGGGCGACCACAAACAGATCCATCCTCTTTCGAGCCTTTGCACTTGGCCATTCAATCACTTCTCCTGATGCATATAGCAGTACTGAGTGCCGCGAAAGGTGACCCTGCGGCACTTCTTTTCCGTCAAGTCGTCAATATGTATGCAGTTGGTGTTCTCTGCTCCCCCAACCGACAATTGAACACTCTCTCGGGCTACCCGCCTCCGAACATCTCGCCCCATCGACTCGCTGAGAGAGACATTAGACATTTCACCTGAGTCAAACCAGAACAGTCCGCAGGAGGGGCATCCATCGAGATCCAGATACTCCTTCTTGTTTGGTATCATCGCTTGTATCGTAGCTACGACCAAGGCACCAACCAGGTCACCGCCGCCGCCCCTGTCGGGCATCACATAGGTGATTGGGATTCGATTCATTCTCTCTTCGCAACTAGGGCAGATCTTTTCTCCGGCCTTGCATCTACTCAGTTCTCTTTGTATGGTTAATGCCTTCTCTTCCCCGATTTTGTTGATTATTGTCTTGGAGTCGAGCATGCCCCCTCTACATTTTATGCAATAGAAATACGCAGTGGTTTCCCCAGCAAAAAGGGAGTACCCAAATGCTAAGGCAGCAGCGCACAGAATAGCAAAGCCGAGTTCTGCGTCAATTCCCTGAACCAAAATTATCATACTAAAAACAAGGCACACAAGGCCAATCACAAAGGTGACTTGCTTTGCTCCTCCACTCACTTTATCATGGCGGTCGTAGGAGAGTTTTCCGCAACCGTTCGGGCACCGAAAGACCTCTGCTGAAGCAAATTGGAAGGAGGCTTCGTCTAAGGCCTCATCTATTTCCATTCAATCACCCGGTTTGTTTCCATCAGCCAGCCTGATGCACTTAGCAGGTACCCCGCCCCAGACCTCGCCCGGCGGGATGTTTGTCCACTTCGGGACAACCGCCCTAGAGGCAATCACCGCTCCCTCACCAATCACGCACCCGGGCTGGACGATGCTTCCCGTACCCAGCAATGCCCCATCGCCGACCTTGACTGGAGACAGTACCAGCTCACCCTTCTCAGTGAGGTGCGCGTTGATAGTGGCATGACCACCCATCACCACTTCTTCTCCTAGAGTTACCATTCCAGCATCATTGATGTTGTCCGTGTTGAGTTGGGCCCCTTTTCCTATCTTGGCCCCCATCAGCCGGTAGTAGGTGTTGCCGAGGAACGAGGGCACCATCACCCACAGGAAGAGCAGGGCGGAGCGATGGAAGATCATCGACCACGCCCATTGGATTGTTGTGAATGACTCTAGAGGAACTCTGCCCTCATCGAGCCTGGGCCGCAGAAGCCCACCCAGTAACCCACAGAGCAAGACCATGCAGATGCCCCAGCAGAGGTAGCCCAGACCGAGTCCAATTCCGGTTCCGACGGCCTCCATTAGCAGACCCTCTCCAACCACGCGGCCCCTAATCCACATCACGATGAGGTAGCCGGGTGCTGCCGAAATCCCCCAAATCACTGCGATGAACAGCATCACCAGCACAGACAGGACGTTCTGTATCAGATGGAAGCCCCGCATGTCACCACTTCTTGCAACCCTGTCACCTAACTACGACCCTAAAGCATCGTCTACGGCATCCTCAAGGCGTCGTCGCCAACGGCAGGCCCATGGCACAGGCATCAGGGATGCTGGGCGACGGCTCAAAGGCCGTCAAGGTCCACCATTTGGTCAAGGCCCCTGAGAACACTCCCGGTTCGGTGAGGAAACGGGAGTCATGGGACGCCAGCGAGCCGGCAACGGTGTACAAGACTCCTGAGATTCTACCTGACGGTACTCACTGCACTGCTGCCACGGTGATTTTCAGGACCCGCGGGTGTGTCTGGTGGTGGAAGTCCGGTTGTACCTTTTGCGGCTACTTCAACGATGTCCGCGACGACGTGACAGCCGACGATCTATTTGCGCAGTGGGATGAGGCCAAGCGCAGGCTCAACGACTTCGAAGGTTGCAGCATGATCAAGGTGTATACCTCTGGAACTTTCTTCGAGGATCGCGAGAATCCTCCAGAGTGGCAGGAGGCTATTCTGAAGGAGACCTACGAAAGGGGACTGGACCTAGTCATCGAGGCTCAGGCGCAGATGTGCACACCTGAGAAAATCGCTTGGGTCGCCGAGCGGCATCCTGGCTGTACTGTAGCTATCGGATTGGAGGCCTACGACGACGCAGTCCTTCGGTTTCACGTAAACAAAGGCTTCTCGACCAAGCAATGGCATCGCTCCATTGACATGCTCAAGGAGAACGACCTAAGGGTCAAGACCTACCTCCTGTTCAAGCCCCCGTTCATGTCAGAGGGCGATGCACTCGAACTCACCAGTAAGTGGATCAGCGAGGTCGCGCCGTACTCAGACGACATCTCAGTCAACCCGATGAACATACAACGGCGAACCATCGTCGACCGACTCTACCGCAATCGCGAGTACCGCACACCTTGGCTATGGTCTCTAGTGGAGATGCTTGAGCGAACCCATGACGACATCATCGAGTCGAAGGCTCGCATCATCGTCCACCCGACTGCGGGTGGCAAACTCAGGGGTGCTCACAACTGCGGCTCGTGCGATACCGAGGTGGTCGCTGCGATAGAACGCTACTCGGTCTCTGCTGACATCCGCGAGTTCGCAGGCCTGAACTGTGAATGTAAAGGAGTTTGGAGGGCTGAAGTCGACAGTGACCTATGGCTACCAGTCCCAATGGGAACCGGTGGCAACAGACGCGGCTCACCAGTGGACCTTGTTCGAGCACCCTAGACGGGGGACATAGTCCCCCGCCCAATGCTTAAGGGGCAATCTTCGGTGGTAGATGCGTCCCGATTGGTTGGGACGGAGGGACTGAGGTGTCTGAAGGCGGCTCTGGTACACTCGGCGAGTTCATCCAAGGAGAGGAGGAACCGTCTTCATCATGGGTTGTCCTCGCATTCGGTTTGGTCACCTCACTGTCTTTGCTCATACTCCACAGTATACTCTATCCCAGCAGAGACCTACCGGTGATTTCCGAGATTCTACCGGTGTTTGACGGAGTTTTCGACTCCGGTATCTGGTTCTTCATCTTAGGAATCATGGGGGGCGTATTCGCAATCATAGCCACCATGCTGACGGAAGCGACTAGCGAGTGAGGTGTTCAAATGGGTGACGTTCTGAATTCTCTAATGCTGTTCTGGGGACTAATGCTGCTTACCTACTTCTTGATGCAAAACGGACTCTCAATCTTCAACGATGTCACTAAGGCGATGTCTCACTTCATGCTTGAGAAGGCCTTAGGGCCGGGAATCGACTTAGTTGAAGGCAGAGATGGATCCGCTTCCAAGGCGTGGTTTATTCAGGGCATGCTCTGGCTCATCGCAGCATCGACACTAGTCTTCGAGGGCCTGTGGTTGAAGCAAGATCCAACTGCTCTGCACAGTCTTTCAGCATGGGGGTACGATCCGACGGCGAATTCGCTCATCTACGCATCCAACTACGCAGCGCTATATGGCGGGATTGGGATGCTACTGATTGGCTCTAGCCTACACATCATGCCCCGCCTCGCTGGCACCAATCTAGCCAGTGAGAGGAATGCGACCCTAGTCTCATTCCTCTGGACACTGTCAGTTCTTGTCCTAATCGTCGCTGCCCATGACTCTGAGATACTGGGTGTGAATATATTCCTAATCGGAACTGGTATGCACGCCCTTGGCTTCATTGCCATCGTCATCAACCTGCTTCTAACTATATCCGAGAGACAGAGCTCACTACCAATTCCAGGCTGGCTCATCATCATGGGGATGCTAGCAGATCCGATATCTACAACTGCCACCATAATCACGGGCAGCATCCAGGCCGGAGCAGGTCAGTGGCTGCTGGCTCACATGATTGGTGGCACCTTCTTCTTCGCTACAGCTGCAGGGGTCGCTTTGTACGTCTCATCCAGTGCCTCGGGTAATCCGCTGTGGTCAAGGTCACTGGGGGCGGCCACTCTGGTCGGTGCTCTGGCAACGATAAATCCGATAGGAGATAGTAATGGGATGATGGCTGCTGACATGCTAGGAGTCGCCTTTGAGCAACTCCAACCCTCATCTCAGGACAGCATTGTCATGGCATTCCTGATGGCTCTGGCGATGATTCCCATTATGGCTCTCGCGGCCAATGTCATGATGACGCTCAGGGGCGGCGACGCCTTCATCGAAAACTCTGACTCAGCAGGTATCGCCGAGGTAAATCTGGGAGCCTCTATGCTGTTTCCGCTGGCCGTAGCTTCGTTGTTCGTGCAGTCTGATGCCCTAGCGGCGGCACCCGAACTCTCTGGCATGGCTCCAACACTGCTGCTGATGGGAATCTGGCTCGTCCTAGTGCCAATATCACTTGGAGCTGCACTACATCTATTCCCTACAGTCACGGGCAGAAACCTTCTGTCACGCAATCGAGCCCGTTGGGCCTATTGGATGATGGGAGGCGGTGCCTTCCTCGGTCTCACAGTGTCGATGATGTCAGATTTGATTGACATGGCTCTGATTGAGGCCGCAGTGGATGACTCAAGCGCCTTGGCTGCAGATGTTCAGGCAGTGGGAGCAATTCTGTTCTACGGTGCTGCAGTTGGCGCCATTATGCACACTCTTAATGCAGTAAGCGGATTGTTCCGGGGTGCTCGGATTGTCACCGATAGAGCCACGTCCAGCTCGATAACCACAGAAGCCTACTCTCTGGCCTCACCTACCTCGGTGAGAAAAATCCTAGCAGGCGGGGCAAGCCTTGACACCACAGTGGTGCCTGTTGGGGAGAGTGACGATGCCGGCAGCGCTACCGAGTTGTGAGCACCAGCAGACAACCGTCACCTTGAGAGCGAGAGCCTCACTTCGTTTCTGGGGGATGGCATGCGTATAGGGCTCGTCGGCAAGCCGAATGTGGGCAAATCCACTACATTCTCTGCGATGACGCAGACTCCGGTGGAAATCGCCAACTACCCATTCACGACTATCGATCCGAACGTAGGCGTGGCATGGCTACCTCTACCCTCCGTGTGTGCTTGCTCCGAGTTGCGTAGAAGGAGGGAGCAAGCGGGCAGGCTCGAGGCGAACATCGAAGACGATCCGAGGCAGGGCAGCATCTGCACTCCAAACTCCGGTTCTTGCACCAATCATCGCCGACTGGTCCCGGTAACTCTCGTGGATGTCGCTGGTCTGGTCCCCGGAGCCCATGAGGGCAAGGGACGGGGCAATCAGTTCCTTTCCGATCTCGCGAGGTGCGACGCCCTGATTCAGGTCGTGGACGTATCTGGATCAACTGATATCAATGGGAATCCTGTTGGCAGTGGCGGCTCAGATCCAATAGAGGAACATAACTTCCTCATCGAGGAGCTTGAGGCGTGGATAGCCGGAATACTCAGCATCGGCTGGAAGCGCGGTGCCAGACGGGTGCAGGCTGAGGGCGACAGGGCTCTAATCGACTACGCTGTAGACCAACTCACTGGTATCGGGGCCTCCGAGCAACACGTTGTAGCTGGATTCAACGCCGTTCACTCCGAACACCCCAATGCCGATGTGCCGTGGAACTGGGGAGATGCCGAGATGAAGTCTATGTCATCGGCGATTCGAAGCGAACTTTTCCCAATTTCGGTCGCCGCGAACAAGGCAGACCTAGCGATGTCTGGTTCATGGACTCCCCTCGCAGAGATGATTCGAAGTGAGGGTGGCATACTCGTTGCGACCAGCGCCGAGGCTGAACTGGCACTCAGCAGAGCCTCGCAGGCAGGGTTAATCGAGCATAGTATCGGAGAGTCGGACTTTGAAATCACGTCAGAGGGAGAGGAGAAACTATCGCAAACTCAGAGAAAGGCACTGACATCGATTACTGAATCTCTGGTTTGGGAAGGGGGTGGACTCGTCGGTTTGTTGTCAGAAGTGGTGTTCGGCACACTGTCACGCAGGGTGGCGTACCCGGTTCAGGACGAGACCCACTGGGTTGACGGTGAGGGCAATATCCTCCCTGACGCATTGTTGGTCGCCGAGGGAACAACAGCAAAAGGACTCGCTTACGCAGTCCACTCTGATCTCGGTGATGGTTTCATCAGGGCGGTTGATGCCAGATTGTCGAGAGTCATCGGCTCCGAGCATGAAGTGCAAGATGGAGATGTAATCAGCATCTACGCTAGGACCTAATCAGGTCTCTACGTCGATGACGGGTTGCAGTACCAACTCGTAGGTCATAGCTGTCCAAGTGATATCGTACTCCTCGTCAGAATCGACGATGGAACCCAGAGGGGATGGAGGGGAGTTGATTTCAGCTGTAATCGTAGCAGCCCAAGTGCCTCTTCCCATACCACTGTCCATCCAAATATCGCGCAGTTCCGATTCGCTCATCTCGGTAGCCGTGTAGTTCGCTCCAGTGTAGTTCTGGGTGACATCCCATCGAAGTGTGAAACCCGAGTCCCCTCCTGAGCAAGCCCCGTCTCCGGTTTGATCTTCGAACGCACCCTCAACTTCTCCGACATCGCTGCTGCCCTCTGCTCTGTCAGTGAAACCCGGTCCGGGATCGTCGTTGTCATTACATTCCACATTCAATTCGACATACCCGACGTTCAACTCAGACATAACGTCGAAGAAGGTGTCATGAGTGTCTCCATCTCCTAACATCTGGGATTCCTGCATTATTATTGGAGTCTCAGCGAATCCGACTTCCCAATCACCAGAGGGACCCGAAGAACCCCCTCCAATCATGTCGTCATCAAGCAATGATGGCATCAACTGGAAGTACAACGGGAAGGCCAGCATGAAAGCCACACTTATCCCGAGGATTCTCATCTTCCTCGGCGTATTGACTAGGTCCTCGAAGTCCATGCCTCTCGGTGCCTCGCTCAGTGCGCTCCCTATCAAACACTCCGCCTAGGGGGTTGCTAGCCCCCAATCCATCGATATTTCAGATATCATGGCCGACATGTTCAGTGCTTTCTGCCCAACATTCAGCATCTTCATTCTGTTCTGGACCTTCCTCAAGCAGACAGGGATGGTGATTGGTGAACACATCATCGTATGTTAGCCAGGGTCTGACAATCCAAGCATGTACCATCCAGAACTGCTCTAGGTTGACATTGGTACCGGCCCTGTCCTCACAAGTCTGCTCATCCAGATTCTCACCAACGACAAGGAATTTGTCTGTTTGGAAGCATAATGAATCATGCCGATGCCACCAGTCATTGTCCCCAGTGAAGCCTTCAGGAGGGGTGTCGGTGGGGGCTAGCACATACCAAGCGAAACCGACGAGCTCTGAATCAGGGTCTTCACCCGAATACATCAGGAACTCCGGCTTGTCGAACTCGAATACATCATCGATTCTCGTACCTGCGAATTCAGGGGCCTGTGGGTCAAAACTCGAATCTTCCATTGAGAATCCGTTTAACACGATATGATGGGTCCCCATGCCTTCCACATACCCAACGCTCATGCTGTAGCCATCGCCCTCTGCATCTGCCAGAGTGGGCCACTGTGAAGTCCACTCGATGGCGGCCTTGAGCTCATAGGTAAGCACCTCGCAAGCACCAGCCTCGAGCACTCCCTTGGTCTGTCCTTCGTAAGCAGGGTCGACGTGATGACCTCCAATACCAGTAGAGTTGCACCACCAAGGAGTCGTCCCAGGAGTATAGCCGCTTAGAGGACAATCAGGTTCTCCATCTCCATCGAGATCTCCGCAGTAACCATCTTCTTCGGGGTCTAGGAGATCGGTTTCGTCGTCGATATACCCCTCATCATCGACTAAGTCTCTACTATCATCTGCGATGCATCCAGAGAGTGAAACACAGAGCAGCAGCAGTGCAATCAACAGCGCTTTGAGACTCATGATGGGAACTAACGCTTCTGAATGATAAATCCATCATTCAACGGATTCAATTCCCTCCCAGTTGTCGATATTGATTCCTTCGCCTTGGAACAGCACCCTTGAGCGTCTATATTCTGGGAGAAAGTACCCTATCATGGAACGTTCGCCAAAACTCCACTTCCAAGGGCAGCGGGGGAGTGAATCACTCCACTCCCTCAATAACGCAATCCAACTTTCCATCTCCATCCGGCGTGGGATCTCAAATGACACTGTAGACAATCTCCCAGCCGAACCCGGAACGTAGGACCATGAACGTATGGAGAGACCTGCAGCCTCGCCGCCTTCCACAATCAATCCGAGTACCCTCGCCTGCCTTGATATTGGGACGATGATGGCCCATCTGTGGACCATCCGCGACTCCTGAATCCTCCTCATCTCCCATCCGCGCGACTCTCCAATCTCGCGTAGAGCGCGGATGGCATCAGTAGGGGCGATGCTGACTGGAATCTCAAGCAACCGGCTAGACGCCATTGCCTCGGCCTCTAGGCTCTCGCCCATAGCGGCTTCGCGTCAATTTGTGTCCTGCGGGATTAGCCGAAGAGGGAGCCGAGGCCTTCGAAGCCAGCGTCCTCTTCCTCAGGCTCTTCCTCTGCAGCCGCTTCCTCGGCTGGAGCCGCCTCAGCGCCACCGCCGCCAGAGGCAGCAGGTGCGGCTGAAGCAACCGGAGCTGCCACGGCGGTAGCCATGGCCTCACCAATATCGACGGAGCCCAAAGATGCGACTAGGGCCTTAACTCGGCCTCCATCAGCATCCACCCCAGCAGCGGTCAAAACCGCGCTTACAGCGTCTTCGTCAATATTCTTCTCAGCAGAGTGCAGTAGCATTGCAGCATATACATATTCCATTTTTTTCACCTTTTTTTATTTGAAGAATCACCCGGGCCGTTGAACTCGGCTTATTCCTCTTCCCCTTTTTCCACCTCGGCTGGTGCCTCAGCACCAGAATCCGAGTCAGCCGTATCGGAGGCGACGGCGTCAGCGCTCGAGAGCGCTGAGGAATCTAATTGGCCAGAGATAGCCATAGCATGCGCGTTCGCGCGTGTAATGAACAGTGAAACAGTGTCGTCATTGACAATCCCTGCTTCTATGGCGACAGACATCGCCTCGCTGCTGGCCTTAGACAGCAGTGTGGGTACAGTGGTTGTCGAGAACCATCGTGTGTTGCATGCCAAGTTGAAGGCGCCCGAGGTCGCTGAGATAATATCGCTCTTGAAACCGTCCAGATCGAGATTTAGGGATGAGGCAGGAAACACGATTCCACCCTCTACAGATCCAGTCAGGATTAGCCCAATCTCTATTGGAGTTATTCCCAACTTGGCCAGCATAATCCCGAGGTCACCGGAGATGATTTCACCCTCGTTAACTACGGTAACTGTCTTCTGGATGGCGACCTTGCCCTTGTCTATCTTCGCTGGTATGCCTACTGCGTTGAACTCGCCCACGATAGGTCCTGGTCCGAACTCGGTCGGACCCTTTTCGACTACAATGTCTGAGGGAGCCTTCTCACCCTCCTTAGCCGCGCGACCCTGACGGGTTTTGTCGAGTTCAGCAAACAGTTCGAATGAGTTCAGACTCTCGGAATGCACTATGCAGGGCTGGACAGCTCCATCGAGCAGCGAACCAAGACTATCTTCTGACAAGCCGGCCTGTTCCCAAGCAATTCTAATCAACGTCTTCTTGGCCATCGTCATCGTCATCCTGTCGCGCAGCGAGCTGCGCATGTCCAGCATGTTCTCGGCGGGCACCCCACCAATATCCACAATCCCGACGATGCCATCGTTGGAGAGTATCTCTGCGAGTTCGGACACCCGGTCCTTCTTCCA
>DAUV01000060.1:23814-25758 GCA_002505325.1 Euryarchaeota archaeon UBA623
GAGGTCTTGATGTAGCACGAGCGGATGTTCCCAGCTCCTCTCTCCAGTTTGCCAGTGACCCTGTTCCAGATGGCCATCGCGTTAGTGGTGAGGTCGTCGACTCCCTGCTCACGCGAGCCCATTGCGGTGTGGAAGGTGATACGGTCTCGTGATCTGACAATCGCGGTATCCTTGAGTCCGGCGGCAATCATTCCAGGGTCTAGATTAGGAGGGACTGGGCGAGGCATCTTGCCACGCGGCCCTAGTACAACACCGAGGAATCTTCCAACAGTTCCCATATGAGGTATCTCGGACAAGAAGAAGTCACTCTTGTTGGCCATTTTGCGGGCTTGCTGTCGGTTGCCACCCAAATCTTCGATGGTGGATGGATCTATGACGTTAATTCCGGCGGCCTTGGCTTTGGTGGCCATCTCGCCGCCAGCAAACATCGTGATGCGTATCGGTTTACCCCTTCCAGTAGGCAGACGTACCTCTTCTTGGATTCTGTTCGTAGGATTCTTCAGATCAACGTCCCTGAGAGTGAAAGCAATTTCGACTGACTCGACGAACTTGCGCTCCGGCGACTCATCGAGAGCCTGTTGAATCGCGCTCTGAATATTTTCTTGCATTTTTTCCCACCTCCGCGGTCAACGAGGCCTCCCTCTCCCGCAATTCGTGATTCTCAACTGAAATGTTCGCTAAACCTACCCTCACTCATCGCTTGCAAAGCATCCTTTGGTGCCATACCCTCGACATTCACTCTCATTGAGACACAAGTACCCATAATCTCACGGCTCCGGGCGTATAGATTGGCGCCAGTAAGTCGGTCCTTCTGGTCCTCTGCCAACTTCTTGACCTGATCCATAGTCAGGTTCTCAGAAGACTCCTCCCAGGAGCCGTTACACTTCTTCTGTCCGAGCATCTGAATCACCTTGTGTGGCGTTTCATTACGTGCAGACATCGGTTATATCCTCCTGTTAGTGCGCCCCGCCGACCTGCTTTCCCTATTTGAGAGTGATGCAACGCCCGTAGGGCGTGCCTCTAGCACTACTCAACGCGCTGGGTGACTCTAACTTGGTCGGCGCGCACTGTGAGGGCGACCGGCACTGCTGCCTCAAAGAGCTCGACGGTAACCTCTTCTTTCGACTCTGTGACACGGGTCACACGGGCCGCTTGACCTCGGAAGGCGCCGCCATGAATCTCCACGATGCTACCCTCTTCGATGCCGGCAGTCGCTGCCTTGGGCTCAAGATAGGGGAGCACATCGCCCAGTGGTGACTCACCGCCGAGTACCTTGCGACAGTTCTTCATCGGCGTTGTGGAGACACCGACGCGACCGATGAGTTTCTCGACGTGATGTAGGGCAGAGGCTTCGACGAAGATGTAGCCACGCATGAAGTGAGGGCTGAGGACGCCGAAGATCTCGTCCTGAATTTCTTTGAGCGAACCAGTACCGGAGAGCCGGGCTCGGACCTCCCTAGCTACGTTCTGCTCTTGACCAATGGAGGTCTTGAGGATGTAGAGGTAGGAAGCGACGTCGCCGTACATGTCGCGCAGTTGTGGGGTGGTGTAATCTCTCTCCTGAATGGTTCCCGGGTCAATCCACTCGTAGCCCTTGTACAGACCTCGAGCATCGACCTCCTCGACCGAGCTGACGAAGAGAAGTGGCGTGACTTCATTGAGTCGGTTTTCGTAGGCTAGACCGCGGGCGCCTCCCGAGCGTACATACTGCAGATTGTCAGCCTCAATGCCGGTGACCTCAGTTATTCTAGCCACCACTGCATCTAGGTCCTCAGGATCACCGATACCATAGATACCATCCCAAGCGCCAGGGAAGTCTGCGACTCCATCGGCGCGCTGCATGAGCAGCACACTCTCTCCGTTTCGGATGTAGACTGTGAACGCATCTGACATTTTCTTACCTCACTCAGTTAGCCAATCGAAGAAGGACGGGAATGCACTATC
>DAUV01000054.1:0-8258 GCA_002505325.1 Euryarchaeota archaeon UBA623
ATAGCCAATTTCTACTACTCGCTCCCTACCAGAGTCCACAGATGCGGACCCGCCTAGACTGAAGATTTCCTGTGTAGCCTCCTGCGGCCCTATTCCGGTTATTCTGAGTACCACGTAATCGGCATCGACCTGTATTGTCTGGTTCGAGACCCTGCGCTCCCAACGGTCGATGAGGCCGCCCGAACTGCTGGCATCCTCGCCCCAGTAAATCACTGAATCGGGCCCTCCTCGAACGTCGTGGTCGTCGAGACTACCGGAGAACCCAGATTCGCCTAGCAACTCTATCTCTCCGGTGTTGCCGAGGATTACAGGACCCACTCTGTCGAAGTCGGAATCATCCGCGCTCATGGTTCCATTGATTACTATCTGGCCGCCTGAGATGACGGAGTTACTAGATGACATCTCTCCTTCTACCTCGATGGTGAATTCCTGTTCTCCTGCACCCCTCATGTTGACCGATTCAAGGTCACTACCAAGGATAGTGGAGCTACCGCCCGTCTCGAACTCGATGGTGATTGAGGCAACAGTCACTGCACCTGTTGAGTAACCCGTTAGACCAATCCATACATCTCCAGTGCCGTCCGCGAATGAGAAGGTATGGGATGAACCGTCGATGTTGATCGACTCTCCTGCTATATGTGCTGCGCCGCCATAGTAACTGTATCCTTCCATCGCTTGCATTATTACGTTAAAAGTCCCTGAAATCCCTTCTCCTGGAACCTTGAATTTTGACATGTTAATCTCATCCCAATAGCCCATGCTGGCGATTGCAGTAGGGAGGTTTTTGGCGACGATGCTCGCCTGATTAAGAGTGAGTTCTCCGCCAGAATCGACGATGATACTGGAGCCTGTGTACATGCGAACTTCGGTGCCATCGATGGTCAGTTGCCCGCCGCTCAAAATCCTGACCACGCCTTCTATCTCCTGCTCGCCCGTCCAAGTCACATCTTCATCGATGACCGTCTCCGTTGCGTCCGCCGAAGCAGATGGGACCGTGCACATCAGTACAGTTGTAATCATCAAGAAACTCTGCAACATCGCGATTCGTCTCATATGTCTCCCGTTCTATAGTGGGCCATGAATACTTTTTCCCGCCGTTCTTCGGATAGGGTTCATTCGCTTCCGGCTTCTGGGCGCTCCGTGGATGTGTCACCTGCCTTCCCTGCGCCCGACTCAGCGGCGCTCGCGCTGAACATACTTTCCGTGCTGATGATGTACGGCCCCTTCTATCTCGCTAACACCGGAGCGATGCTGTTTGGCAAGTGGATTCCTGACAAGATAGGATTCAGCAGCATCACCATCGACGGAGGTAGAAACTGGAAGGATGGATTCCGCCTTTTCGGAGACGGCAAGACATGGAACGGCCTGCTGGGAGGCGCTTTCTTCAGTGGCCTGCTTACTATGCTCACCCACCATCTGTGGTCCGAGGGACTGCCGCCGGACGCGCGTCCGTTCGTAGACCCCACACTATTGGCAGGGTCTGATGACTGGTTCTGGTTTAGTGGCGAGTGGGGTGCTGCCTTTGCAATGGGATTCACTCTGGGCCTAGCTTGTATGATTGGCGATATGACAGGCTCGTTCATCAAGCGTCGCCGGGGCCTCAAGAGAGAGGGTGACGAAAGTTCTGAGGCCCCTTTGCTGGACACAGTCCCATTCGCCATTGCCATCTTCGCTACGGCGTTTGCTCTGTTCGACGGCCAGATCATCATCCATGAGCAGCTGCATGAGGAAATTATCGCCCTACTGGTACTGACTCCCGTAATCCACAGATTATCCAACCGGCTTGGATACAGGCTTGGTCTCAAGTCGGTGCCATTCTAGGGGATGCGTGCCCTCGGAATCCATTATCGCCTCGGCTGCCCGCGCAAGTCCATGCCCGGGCTGACAGTACTGGTAGTCGGAGGAGGTGGCAGGGAGCATGCTCTCTGCCTAGGCCTCGCTGACAGCCCTTCGATTGGGTCCATCCACAGCGCCCCAGGTAATGCGGGCACCTCGATGGTCGGGGTCAATCATACCGTCTCTACCAGCGATATTGAGGAGTTGATATCACTGGCTGCCGAACTAGACGCTGACCTAGTCGTAGTCGGGCCTGAGGTGCCTTTGGTAAATGGTCTCGCTGACTCCCTCAGAACGGCAGGAATAGCCTGCTTCGGCCCACACGCCGAAGGCGCGATGCTTGAGGGTTCAAAGCTGCATGCCAAGAGAGTCATGCAGGAGCTAGGCATCCCCACAGGAGGTTGCTTAGTAGTCGAGGAGGCAGGTGCAATTGAGGCTGCTCTCGATTCGTTCAAACCTCCTTGGGTAGTCAAGCGCGATGTGTTAGCAGCAGGCAAAGGCGTCACCGTGACGGCCGACAGGCAAGAAGCTCACGACGCCCTCACTGCAGGACTATCTTCAGACGACTTCGTCTTGCTCGAGGAGCATCTCTCGGGAGAAGAGGCCTCGGTGCTGGTTGTGATGGACGAGTCGGGATATGTCTGCTTGCCACCCAGTCAAGACCACAAGAGAGTGGGAGAGGGAGACACTGGTCCCAACACGGGAGGCATGGGTGCATACGCACCAGCACCAGTGGTAACTCCAGCAGTCCTCCAGAGAGTAGTTGATGAAATTGTTGAGCCGATGCACCATCATCTCAGGAACAAGGACATACCATATCGAGGGTGCCTCTATGTTGGCTTAATGATCGACTCGCAAGGTGCCCCGGGAGTCATAGAGTTCAACGTCCGTTTCGGCGATCCTGAGACTCAAGTCACTATCCCTCTGATATCCAGCGATCTGGCTGAGCTCCTGCTAGCGTGTGCAGAAGGTAGAGTCAGTGACACCAAGGTCGAGTTCTACTCACATTCTGCAGCCACTGTTGTATTGGCTTCAGAGGGCTACCCTGCCTCCTCGGCTACCGGACGAATAATCTCTGGAAGCGAGGTCGAGATTGAGGAGGGCGAGATTAGGGGTTTCGTACACTACGCAGGGACAAACTTCGATTCAGAGGGCAATCTCATATCATCAGGGGGACGAGTTCTGTCAGCTACCGGAACAGCTCCGGAGATTAGTGGCGCAGTCAGCGCGGCATACGAGGTAATCGGCGGCATAGAGTTGGAAGGCTCACACTACCGCTCAGATATCGCATACCGTGCTCTATAGTGGGTTTTGAACGAGTTTATCTTCATCAAAATCTACAACCATTCTACGAATGGTTATAACAGCCCGTCAAATCGCCGCGACGCTGAGCCTTTAGGCTGAATACGGTGATTGATGATGAATGACACAAATGATGCAGTAGAAAGTGGGTTCCCAACCTCGGGTCTCACCTCGGTCCCGGCAGTGCTTGTAGCATTGCTGGCGCTATTCTTTGGGGCCGACTACGCTGCAAATGGAGCAATGGAAAATGATGGATACATGCAAGTCCTGATTCTGCCCGTCGTAGCCGCACTCGCGGCTGCTCTGGGTAGAACCGGTGCTGTGGTATCCATCGGAAGCCGCTCCATCCATCGTGCCGTAGTAATGCTGGCGTTCATCGCTGTGTCTGGCATCATATCGGTGGCATACAACATGTTCGGGAGTATCGGAAATTTAGGTGCCTTCACGTTCGCTTTCGTCGGCATCTCTACTTTCCTAATGGTCAACTCTGACAAGAGAGAGGAGTCGACGATACTCCTAGCAGTGGTCATTGGATTCCACTTGGCCGTCTCTCATGCCGCCAACTCTACGATGGACACCTCTTCATGGACGGCTGGCCCACTGGAACTCATCGATGCTGAAAGGGCCGCGACAGCCTCAATCTTTTTCGCTTTCTGGGCCGTTTCGATTGTGATAGGAGTAGTCATGGCTCTGTTCATGAGGACTTTTGGCAATCTGGATTCCAATGAGAGTACTTTTGGCAATCTAGACTCCCCTGGGAGTGGTTCTTGGTTCGCAGATCTTTCGACCTCACCCAACAGGCTCACCATGATCGCACTCGGCACGGTGTTCGCGGTTCAGGCAGTACCTCTTGTCTGGCTTGGACAGATTACTGACATTCAGACCTACTTTGAGCATCAGTACCTAGGCTCTGTTTGGGCACTATTCACCACTGCAGTAATCCTATTCGTAGCGTTCTGCCATGCAGAGAGATGGAGAGTAATCGGGACACTGGTAGCAATCAACTGGTCGTTGTATACGCTTGGGCACCTGCAGGAAATCGGGAATAAGTTCCCAGACCTACTCAGTGGTGACGACGCTATGAGTACCTTCTCATGGTTCTTCATCGGATTCTGGCTCAATGTGATTGGCATTATGTTCGCCGCCCGTGGAAGGTTCGGAGACATATCTCCTCGCCACGAACCGAGCACCGCTCGTATCTGGTGGGGGCAGCACTCCTATGGAATCATGCTGGCTCTTTCAGTATTCGTGGCCTTCGCCATACGCACGGGCTGGAACGTCCTACCTGCGATGAATGCTAGTGCAACAGGACTCTGGGACATGACTGGAGGTTCCGATCCGTGGTACATGAAGCGTGTTGTGGACTACATCATCGCTGAGCGTAGCCACTTCATCTTCGATCATGATCGAGCTTACCCAATGGGGGCAATCAATCCCCGTCCACCACTGTTCTCATGGTCTCTTGCACTCGGGGGATTCGCCCTCTCATGGCTTCTAGAGATGCCCGCCGAAGAGGCAGTCTGGTGGAGCGTCTCGGCTTTCCCAGCCATATTTGGCGCACTCATCGTGCTGCCTCTAGCCGCGATGGCAAGAAGGATACACAGCAATACCGCTGGAATCGTGACCGCGTGGCTCATCGCCCTGATGCCCGGACACATCTCGCATTCGACATTCGGTCTCGCTGATCACGACGCATTCGCTCTGCTGTTCCTATCGATGGCATTCTACTTCTGGGTCAGAGCCATTGAGGGACTCGGCACGGAGAGGATGTTCACCGCCCCTAGTTCCAACCCACTATACCTCGTAGCAGGAATCAGGGAGACATGGCGTAGAAACCCCCAGACGATGGCATATGCTACTCTGTCCGGTATTTCGTTCGCCACAGTAGCTCTCGGATGGAAGGGATTCGTCTACGGTCCTGGCATACTATTCCTAGCGTTCGCAGGTCAGATAGCACTGAACATGTTCCGCAGGCGAGACAGTCTCCCCCTCACTTCGGCCACTCTGCAAATGCTACTTACAACATTCCTGATTCCACTGCCGTTCTACAATTGGCCTGGACTCAACCTCGTGTTCGACCCCAGTGGATTCCAGCCAATGTTCTACATCATCGGATTCACTATCGCACTCGGCTGGGTCTCATCCGCGTTCCGAGACAAGCCATGGCTACTGGTCCTCGCCAGCGGTACTCTGCTCATCGGTGGAATACTAGCCATCCTGTATGTCCTGCAGGAGCTTGAAATCTACAACGGGTGGGATATCCTCTTCACCGGCGGCTTCTACTTCTCCAAGAACAAGATATTCGGAACCATCGGCGAGGCTCAGGCCCCTAGTCGAGGCGTACTATTTGCATCATACGGACCAATCGTGGCAATGATTGCTGTGGGTTGCGCTTTGTTGCTGATGTGGCGAGGAGCTAAGCGGGAGCGTCAGAGCCACCTGCTTCTAGGAATTTGGGTAGTCATTGCGACCTACATGGCTTGGTCTGCTGGCAGATTCATCTTCAACGCGACGCCTGCGATGGCGGTCGTTGGTGGCTTGGGCATCGCCATGATGTGGAAGGCCGCAAACTTCTCAGCATTCGCCAAGGAGTGGCGCCGCTCAGGTATCGGTACTCCCCGTTCGAGGTGGAGTTCTGTGTGGCCAGCCGCCAAGAAGAATTCCGCGATTCCCGCTCTACTCCTAGTACTCATGCTCGTTGCTTCGCAGCACGCTACTTATGGAATAGACTCTGGGATACCTCGGGGAGAGCCGTCGGCGTCAGATGTCGATCAGGCGATACACGACATCGCCCCAGACTTCCTGAGGGCCGAATTACTGGGACTCTCGGTACTCAAGAGTGAGAGTTACAATCCTGATTCTGAGATGTGGTACATGGGTACCTTCGGTCCAGGATTCAACAGTGGAGCTTGGAACCTCGCTTATGAGTGGCTATCGGAGCAGGACTCCGAAGTGGGCTTCAGCGAGAGGCCCGCCTTCGTCTCTTGGTGGGACTACGGATTCCAAGCACTTGCCCAAGGACAGCACCCTACCGTGGCTGACAATTTCCAGTCAGGGATACCTAACAGTGGAGGCATGCTCCTTTCAAACAGTCAGGAGGATACCCTCTCACTGTTCATTACCACTCTTGCTCAGGGCGACCGACGCTACAACGGCGGTGGCTTCACTGATGATTTCTTTTCAGTACTCTCCGAGCACATGACAGAGAGTCAACTCATCGAGTATGATACCATCATGTCATTGGGTGTTGGCGACGAGAATCTTGTCCTCGATCGCTCTATGGCAGTCATGGCCACCGACGATAAGACAGAACTCCTCAGGGGACACCTCATCGGACCAGATGGCATTCCTATGGATGAGGAAGTTTGGGTGGTTATGTTAGATGGCACTCAGATGAGCAATTCCACTACTAACGAGACTGAGGCTATGGCGCTGTTCAACACCACTAGGCTGAACACCGCAGATTTCGATATAGAGGCTACTCACTATCTGATTGACGACTACAGGTATACTAGTGACCTGATTGAGGACTTCAACGACGTATCGACCAGCCTGCACCGCACAAATGCTCGGCTTGCACTCAGCAGGGCCTTCCTGTCCAGCGCTTTCGAGATGAGTGACCTCTCTGATATCTACCATGGAATCACTAGTCTAGAATATGATGTCCAGAACTACGAAGGCGAACTCGGAGATATGGTGACTCGGAACAACGACATCAGGTACTTTGCAATCGACAACAGGCTGTATCCTCTCGGAGGTGCATACTATGCTGACTACCAGTACCATCGCGGCCAGACCACAGGTATCTTCCACGCCCCGACAGGACTGTCCGGTCTCGACATGGATGATTACATCACTGCAGACTATCAGACACAGAGAGGGACCGGGGCTATTATGTCCATGACTGGTGCAGAGTATGAGGCTGCATACCTCCAAGATATCGTCAGACAGAGTTCGGGTGGCGAGGCCCCGGAAATAATCAGGATGGTCGACATAGACTACGTGCAACAGCCTGCCTTCTTCGACACCATGGTAGCCAGATTTTACGTTGGGTACTCTACTTCCTCACTAGGTCTTCCAGGAGACGCCGAGCAACCCGCTCCGCACTTCTATACCTCAGGTACTCCCGGTTCATACCTCGAGAACGCATATCCCCTGCCTGGGGCTATGATGAATCACTTCGTGCTATCGAACTGGTATGATAATGAGCGCTGCGAGTTGCTCGACAATGGCTCAAAGGCCGATGATAACTGCTCCAACCCAACCATTGGCTCGGCCAACACTCAAGTCAAGATCATGAAGTACTACAGCGGTGCTACTCTCGAGGGTACTGTCGAGTTGGAAGGCTTTGGCCCCATACCTAACGCCCGAGTCATGTTTGAGCGCGACGCATTTAGCGGTGAGGAGGTTGCCGACGAGAACGGAGATGTTGTTGATGGGGACGACCGCACCTATTGGGTTCCCATTGGGTATGCCGATGCCGATGAGAACGGACATTTCTCGTTCACTGCCCCGGCGGGTAAAATTCGAGTCTCCGCCTTCATCGGAGAGCCTGACCTCGATGCCGCCCGGTCGCTGATTATGTCCTCGGACGTGAGCCAGACACTGGGTGACATATTCCAGGAAACTTCCGTTGATAGAAGTGTCAACCCAATTACCGGAATCCTAGCCAACGTTTCAGGCTCGACTTGGCTCTCAGAGTCCATTGTCAACATCTCCGGCTCAGCCGGTCACAGCAATGGCTTGGAGACTGTCTACGGCAACATCTCGGTTTCTCCTTCTCACGCCACAGGCAAACTGGTTTGGTCAGGAGCTGAGTTCTTTGACGGTTCTCCTCTCACCAATGTTAGTATTGAGCTCTCACCGTCTTGGGACCGCGTGCAACTCGACCCCTACACAGTTGATTCATCGAGCGGTGTTGTGGAGGGTTACGATCTGGCCTTCGCTGGAATCGGGGAGGTCACCTTCACCGGAGAGGGATCAGTAGTCTCGCAGGGCATAGTAACTGTGAGCGATTTCACAGGTAACTACACTCAGAATATCTTCCACAACCACAGCTTGACTGGAGACGGACAGTTCTCCGGTCGCGGGACACTTTCAGGTTCAGTCAACGATGATAC
>DAUV01000054.1:8588-8717 GCA_002505325.1 Euryarchaeota archaeon UBA623
GAGATTACAGCATGCGACGTCAACTCGACCATGCCAGAGAACGCATCGATTTGCATGCTGGAAGGAGGCAATTACCTGCTGGACGGGACCATGAATGCGACCGGGCGTTTCACCTCAAATGGTTCTACT
>DAUV01000120.1 GCA_002505325.1 Euryarchaeota archaeon UBA623
TCTCGGAACTGGTGACGAGCGACGAATAAATCAGGGCTATGCCCCTGGCGCCTATCTTATCGATGTCAAGGTCATGAGTGATGCCGGAGCGACAAACTCGGCAGCAACGCTCAGAGGCATACAGTGGGTCATGGACAATGCCGATCACGACTGGGGGAACAACGAATCGAGCGAGGGTATCGACGTGATGTCCATGTCCTTCGGATCCGCCTCTGACCCTCAGGGAGATGATCCCGGCGATAACGGTACAAGTGCTGAAGCTAGAGCAGTTGACGAGGCAGCAGATGCTGGTGTAGTTCCGGTCGCGGCCATTGGCAACGACGGTAGGAGGAGGATAACATCTGTCGGCGCTTCCGATAGCGCCATCACAGTCGGGGCCATAGACGATGAGAATACCATTGAGAGAGGAGATGATATGATTGCATCATACTCCAACTCGGGCCCTAGGGAGGATGATGGAGACGACAACGAGTGGGAGGAGTTGAAGCCCACAGTGGTAGCCCCTGGATCCAACATAATGTCATCTCAGCACGCTGCCTCTAGCAGCACCCTCCCGGGGGCCCCCAAACCTCTGGCCGAAGACAGTTACACCCAGATGTCCGGCACAAGCATGTCCTGTCCCGCGGTCGCCGGTTTCGTCGCAGTCATGCTACAGATAGATGATAGCCTCAACCCGCAGGAGATCAAGGATCTTCTACAGAACAACTCCGAAAGACGGGGGCAGGCCTCAGAACCCAGTATCACGGAAAAATGGAACGAACAGTACGGCTTTGGCATCGTTGATGGCAATATGATTCTCGAAGCGATGCTTGGAGGAGATGTGGATCCTGATCCCGGGGGCAACAACACTGACCCGCCTCCACCTGGCTCGGGAGACTGGGTAGTCATGGAGAATCCTGAGGTGGACTCGTGGTTGGTGGAGGGAGAGACCTACAGTGCTAGAGGTCACATAGATGAGGATGCGGAGACCAATGGCAGTATCGACGAAATAGCTGTCAGAGTCTCATACACACATAGGCCCGAAGGCGAGCCGAAGCGAGAGGTAGTGTTGCTAGACTGGCACGCGGCCCAAGGGACCTCCAACTGGACAACTCCATTCACTCTACCCGAGTTCACCGAGGATGAGATCAATGTACTCGAAGTGATAATCGAGGCACAGGCAAAGAATGAATTTGAACAATGGAGCGATGTGGTCGAACAGAAGCATGAGATTGGCTTGGTCTCCGTCACTATGGGAGGCCCTAGCGGACAGAGCCCCGTCTCCGGGAACATCAACGTGTTCGGCACTTGGGATTCGGTGAACGGGGGAACCGTGCAATGGAGACTGGGCACCGACTCATGGGAGACTGCTCAGACATTCGGAGGAAGCGGCAGCGGCAGTGGTGATTGGTCTGTGACTTGGAGCACCGAAGATGTGGATGACGGATTCTACCGCCTCTCCGCTAGGATGGTTAGTGGAGACGGAATCTACTCCGAAGAGATACGTCGAACCGTCGAGGTAGATAACGACCCACCGGCTCCTAATCTGATGTTCAGGACCGGTCTCTCGATTGAAGAGTACGGAATTCCCCTCACTCAAACATATGTCAACACTTTCCTAGAAATCCGAACTGAGATTCGCAACGACGGTGATTTGGCGGCATCGAATCTCGCAATCGCACTGTACGAGGACGGTTCGCGCAAAGATGAGATGGTGTTGCCCAGCATCGACAGCGGCGACATCGTCGAAGTGGTACTCTACTGGAATCCGACCACCGTCGGTGACAAAGTGGTGATGGTTTCTCTGGATTCTTCCAATTCGATTGAGGAACTGAATGAGGAAGACAATGAGCAGACAATTACCTTCCCAGTCATCCAGAGGCCACAAGGCATAGACTTGGCCTTCCGCGAGGGAGCGGTTAGGACAGAGCCAGCGATACCGCGACCCTTCGAGCAGTTCCTCATCACAGCCAGAGTCGATAATCTCGGTTCCAGTGATGCCACCAGCGTCGAAGCCACACTAGAGATTCACAACAATTTGGGCTGGGAGTTGGTTTCATCTACTGCAATCTCCCTAGTTGTCGGCCAGGGTGCGTCGCAGCTATCTTTCGCTCATCGGGCCAATCAGTCCGGCCCTCTAGACGTCAGAATCACTCTGAGTGGCTCCGGATTAGCCGACCTAGATTGGGGCAACAACCAGATCGAGTCGACAGTGCTAGTGGATGAGTCCACTCTGTCAGGCGCCCGCGCGATGAGCTTTGATGCGGGGGAGGTACCAGTCAAGGTCATCGATCTCGACGATGAGGGCATAGTCATCACCAACAACGGAGGGATGCTGTCGCTATACAGATTGAATTCCAACAAGGGCACTACGGCCTGCACTAACGTACTGGATGAGATGTGGGCTGGCGACATAGCAACCTGGAGCACTGAGGACGGTTGGGCGCACATCATCTGGACTCGGAGATTTCTCGATTCCTCTGGTTACTTCCTCCAGACCCTGAGCTACTCTGCCATAGACGCCACCTGCCAGATGTCACCGATACAGGATTTGATGGATCCCCTCTTACTCTCAGATGGTAAGTACTGGGGCATCGACATAGACGTCGATGACGAAGAGGTCCTAGTCTCCGGCTATCACAGAGACATGTTCACCGGAGGTACATTCGGTGATCAAACCAGCGTTTTCCTTCTGCACGCAGACAATCCAACCAAATCGTCAGATTGGTCGCTTACTCCAAACATCATTGGTGAATTAGACCTAATTCCAGGAACCGCCAGTTCGTTGGATGTTGAGTTCGGAGAGGACGATGGAGCCCACCTCCTGTATCAGTCCACAAGAAGCGACTCGACGGGGATAGAAAGATACGGCCTGTGGTACGCACATGGTCTCATCGAACAGTCTTCGTGGACCTTCAAGAAGGCGATTGGAGACGAGGCTTCCCTCGCGGTGATGAAAGTCCAAATCGTCGAGGAGGAAGAGCGGATTACGGCAGCATGGAGAGAGGGCGATGGTCACGATTCAGTGATGATTGCCATAGTAGCCGACTCGTCGTTCGAAGCAATCGACAACCTGACTCGTACTTATCCCTCAAGGGGACTGAGTTCCATCGTGATGCAAGAGGTCGACAGGGGTGTGCAGGTGTTCTTCGATGTGGTTGGGCCAACCGGGCCGCAGGTTAGGTTTGGCATCATAGATGCTGAAGAGGGGTGGCTGGGATTGTCCAACCGTCTCAACCTCGGGAACCTCTACCTCATGGACCGTTCTCCAACCAGCAGTGAGACTGTTTTCATTCATACCTCAGCCAGTGGTTGGCTAATCAGGGCTGTGGTAGACGACAACGCCCCGAACGGCGACGGGGGATCCCTTTTGGATGAACTGAGGCACGTTCTCGGCCTAGATGAGCAAAACTTCAACATCCTCCTAGGCGGATTCGCCATCACCATCCTGCTTCTCTGCACCGTCATCCTAACCACTCTCTCCGCTAGGGGTATCAGATGGATGAGGGGGCGTAGGAGTTTCCAGGCGACGGGCACCGTGCTACTCGAAGAAGATGTGGTTGACGTTGTTGATGACACCGACATCGCTGTGAAGACGAATGAAGAGGATGATGTTCAGTTGGTCGAGTTAGTGGAGGTCAACGAAGGTGCCGAGGGACGTCGGGGTCGCCGACAGAAGCGGGGTCAAATTACCGACATCCCTGAACTTTCACCTATGCCGGTTCCCCTTCCAGAGCCAGATGTCAAAATTCCCGAATTGGCACACCAACTTCCTGATTTACAGTTGAACAAGCCAATCATTTGCCCTGAGTGCGACTGTAGGTTCGAAGCCCCACTTGATATCAAGGCCGCTAGATGTCCTGTATGCGGAGATAACATCGTCCTCTGAGGCCTCAGATGATGTCAATACTGCTCGCCTCAGCCTCCCAACGCCGGTACGACTGGCTGTGCAATTTCCTAATCGATGGCGAGTCCAAAATAGAATCTCGTCCTCTGATTTCTCCGGAGCCCTCTCCTTCCAAGGGAATAGCCGTGAGAGTGCAAACCGAAGCCACATGCATTGCAAAGGCGAATGCCGCGGCTAGTGAGATGGCGATATCAGGGGCGGCTCATGATCTGGTCATCGTCGCGGACACCCTAGTGGAGGACCCGGAGGACCCTCTCGTCGCCATGGGCAAGCCGGGGGACGTCGTCTCAGCCACTGCGATGCTGCTCAGACTATCGGGCCGGAGACATCGCGTCTGGTCCTCAACAGCCCTGCTCTGGTCACCGGACAGAAGCAGAGAGGGAACTGAGATTCTGCACGGAGGATGGAGCGCAGATATCTGGACGGAGTCGGCCATGGTTGAATTCGACGACCTATCTGAGGACACTCTGGCTGATTTGATATTAAACGAATCTTGGGTCGGGAAGGCGGGCGCCTATGATCTAGCCGGTGAAGCTGGCGCCAATGCTAATCTGGTAGAGGGGGACGAGGTCACTGTTCTCGGATTCGCACCTGCGGCCATCAATGCGTTGCTCGAAGCTCTGAACTAGACGAAAGCCACACCACCGTGCTTGAGCACGAAGTCACGCTGCAACTCATTGAACCATTCCAACATCGCCGAGTTGAAACGTACGGCGATAATCTCAGAGTCCGTCAGCAGATCGTCCTGAATCCCCTTCAGGGTACCCGGTGCGGCCCCGCAAGACACACAGGCTCCGTCTAAGTCGAGGATTAGGGAAAGTGCTCTACTGCCGCTTTTCAGCGCTTCTATGGACGCCTGCGTCACGACCAAGGCCCCTCCATGTCCATCCAAGGCCGCCCTCACGGGGCCAAGCCGCGCCATCAACGCTGGGACTAAATCGCTGTCGTCCGTCTCAAAAAGGTCGACCACAGAGAGAGCTTCCAGACGAGCTATCTCATCGGGGTCGTGAGACTCTGAAACTCTCCTCTGAGCCTCCTTCTCCATTGCCGCTCCAATCTGTGCGCGGTAGGCCTCTTCGATAGCGTCAGAGACTGGAGTAGGGGTGTCTTTGCTCTCTGTCATGATTGGCTGGAGGGGGTATCTGATTTTAGGGTGACCTAAAAACAAAGCAGACATTCAAAAGGGGCATGAATCGGAACATGGCCATGGGATCTGGCGAGTCTGATATCGAGGCGCTATTGGAGATTCGAAATCTGCATGCTGGAATCGACGATACGCAGATACTGAAAGGTATCGATCTCAGTATCGCCCCGGGAGAGATACATGCCATAATGGGGCGAAATGGGAGTGGCAAGACGACCGCTGCCAACATCATCATGGGGCATCCCGATTTCGAGGTCGAAGAGGGAGATGTACTTCTTTCAGGGGAGAATCTGTTGGATTTAGAACCATGGGAAAGAGCGCGTGAGGGCGTGTTCCTGTCATTCCAGTACCCTCAAGCAGTCCCAGGGCTTCAAGTCGGCAACTTCCTCAGGAAGTCTGTCGCAAGCATCAGGGGAGAAGAAGCCGCTAAAGGTGCTGATTTCAGGAGAGAGTTGAATGAGGCCATGGATACTCTCGACATACCACGGAACTTCCTCTCTAGATATGTCAACGACGGTTTCAGTGGCGGAGAGAAGAAGCGGTTTGAGATACTGCAGTTGCAACTGCTCAGGCCCAAACTGGCGATATTAGACGAGACCGACAGCGGCCTCGACATAGATGGAATCAAAACTGTCGCAGCTGGAGTTAATGCTGCTATCAGAGGGACTGAATCGGCTGCACTAATCATCACACACTACTCGCGCATACTAGAGCACGTCCGACCTGACAAGGTGCACGTCTTGATTGATGGCAGGATAGTCGCAACTGGGGGCCCTGAACTAGCCACTGAACTAGAGGAGAACGGTTACGACTGGATCGAGGGGAGAGTCGGGGCGGAGAGTGTTGCTTGATGCCTGCAAACCAAGAGGCACGTGAGGTGGTCGGCGACTACAAGGCCGGTTGGCACGACCCCGAGAACTCCACCATACGATTCGACTTCGGTCTGTCCGAAGAGGTGGTGCGCGAGATCTCAGCCCTCAAAGGTGAGCCTGAGTGGATGACTGACATCCGCGTCAAGGCGTATCAGCACTTCGTTGAGCGACCGATGCCGACTTGGGGTAACACTCCGACACTAGAGAGTATCGACTTCGACAAAATCTGCTACTTCCTGCGCTCCTCACAAGCCACCGAGAAGGACTGGGATGATGTTCCCGAAGACATTCGCAACACCTTCGACAGGCTCGGTATCCCCGAAGCAGAGCAGAAGTGGCTCTCAGGAGTAACTGCCCAGTACGAGTCTGAGGCCGTATACCACAGCATCCGTGAAGATCTCGAGAAGCAGGGGGTAATCTTTCTCGACATGGACAGTGGGCTGCGTGAGCACCCTGAAATTATCAGGAAGTGGTTCTGCTCGGTGGTCCCGCTGACTGACAACAAATTCGCCGCCCTCAACACTGCGGTCTGGTCGGGCGGCTCGTTCATCTACGTGCCCAAGGGTGTCCACGTAGAGATGCCGGTGCAAGCCTACTTCCGCATCAACGCCAAGAACATGGGGCAGTTTGAACGTACACTGATTATCGCCGATGAGGGCAGCAGTATTCACTATGTCGAAGGTTGCACCGCCCCTACCTATTCTACCGACTCTCTGCACTCCGCCGTGGTCGAACTCATCGCCCTCCCGGGAGCGCATATCCGCTACTCGACCGTGCAGAACTGGAGTGCTAATGTATACAACCTCGTCACCAAGCGAGGCATTGCGCATGAGGACTCTAAGATAGAGTGGGTAGACGGTAACATCGGCAGCAAGTTGACGATGAAGTATCCTTCTGTCATCCTGAAGGGAGAGGGTTCGCACGCCGAGGTCATCTCAGTCGCCTACTCTGGCGAGGGGCAGCATCAGGACGCCGGCGCCAAAATATACCATCTAGCCTCGAACACGACCAGCAAGATCCTCTCCAAGAGCATCAGCAAGAACGGTGGCAGAGGGACATACCGCGGTCTCGTCAAGGTATCTCCGAAAGCAGAGAACTGCAAGTTAAATGTGGTGTGTGATGCTCTAATTCTAGATGAGGACAGTCGCTCTGACACCTACCCTACGATGGAGGTGGCTAACCCTACCGCACACTGTGAGCACGAGGCCAGTGTCTCAAAGGTGAGCGACAACCAGCTATTCTACCTGATGAGTCGGGGTCACTCGGAGGAAGAGGCTCTGGCCATGATAGTCAACGGGTTCTTTGAGCCCTTCACACGCGAGTTACCGATGGAGTACGCCGTCGAGCTGAATCAGCTTATGGCTCTCGAGATGGAAGGCAGCATTGGCTGAGGCTGGTCGAATGGATTCTGTCGCAGAGTACCTCTCACTGGACGAGCCTGACAGGTCCAGTCACCTCTGGCGCTACACTCCGTGGCGTGGAATCCACCCTACCGGAGACGTCTCTAGAGTTCCCAAGCTAGAATCGCCTGTCCTCGGACTAATCGGGTTCGATGGTGGTGCCGTCCCGGACGGAATCAGTATCGAAGAGGGGGTGCACTCCGACATCATCCTGCCTGGGACTGATGCCTTGACAGGTACCTTCCTCAGGGCGGTCACTGGCAACTCACAGTGGACTCTGCGTGTGGAACCAGAATTTTCATCAGAGCATCCGGTGATTCTCGATATCGACGCCGGTGATTCCGCTTCCGTGCTCCATCTGGCTCTCAAAGTAGGACGGCTCTCCGATTTGGAACTGGTTACTAGAATCAGGGGCTCTGGCGAGTGGTTCGGGATGCTCAGGACAGGAGACATTGGAGAGGGTAGTTCAATCAACGACGTCGTAGTCAGCCTGATGGACGACGGGACTCTTCTGAGAGTGGACTCAATTAGTATCGGTAGGGATGCGCAGGTTCGGGCCGGGACAGTGTCCTCGGGCTCAGAGTGTACCAAAGCAGACTTGCGGTATAGGATGGATGAGCCTGGAGGAAGTCTGAGAGTGCTCGGCTCTATACTCGCGGCGGAATCGATGCATTTGGACCACCATGTGGAAATCCACCACGAGGCACCAGAGACCTTCAGTCGCCTCGCTTGGCACTCGGCGTGTGACGGCGATAGCAGGACTGTCGGGACCGGTATGCTGAGAGTCGCAGACGGATCTACTGGGGCAGATGCGTCCCAAGTGTTCCACAATCTGTTGCTCTCGGCTGACGCCGAAGCTGACTCTATCCCCGAGCTGGAAGTACTGGAGCACGAGGTCGTCGGTTGCGGACACGGCACAGCCAACGGACCGATAGATGAGGACCAAGTTTTCTACCTCGAATCTAGGGGCTTCGACCCATCTGAAGCCAGAAGAGCTCTGATTGCAGCCTTCCTCAACACAACACTCTCTGAAATGGGAAGTGATTCGCTGCATGACTGGTTGGTTGGACTCCTGAACTCAGAGTTGCGCACCCCGGACGCCTGAAGACAGTAATTGATTTGAACCAGGCTAAGAAGTCCGGCTCATGGATGTTGATTACTGCGAAGGAATTCCTGAGTATGCTTAGGCTGAGCGGTCCCTGTATCCTGACAGAAGCGTAGTCATCAAAAGT
>DAUV01000092.1 GCA_002505325.1 Euryarchaeota archaeon UBA623
ATGATAATATCGCAGGAATTCTAGAGCCGGTGCCATAGGCACCGATTCAGTCTTCCCAATCTGTGAGTGAAGCGAGATCGACCTCGGAAATTTCCTCGGCTACTGTCTTCTTAGTACCCTGCCAGCTCATACTGCCCTCCCACTCTTCGTCAGACGGATCGAGTCCAGAGGTGTCTATCTCAGCACCCTCGGTCTGTCCGTTGGAAGCTTCCGACTCCCTCTCCTCGTTCTCTTCCACTCTATCTAGAGTCTCAAGGGCCAGCCTGAGTGCAAAGGCCGCGAAAGAGCGTTTGTTGTCCAGTCGGTCGTTATCGCCATAGTCCATCCTCCTGACTAGAAAATAATCCTCGGTTACTACTGCCACGTGCACCCTGCCGACCTCCTTGTCAGCGGTCGCGCCCCCTGGTCCAGCAATGCCAGTGATGGAGATTGCCACATCCGAGTCCGACTGGTAGCGAGCTCCCTGGGCCATCTGCACTGCGACCTCGTGAGAGACAGCTCCGGCCTCGCCCTCGTCAAATGCGGTCTTCTCAACACCAAGTTCGCGCATCTTGGACTCGTTAGAGTAGACCACCCATCCTTGCTTGAACCATTCAGACGCTCCAGATATATCAGTGATTAATGATGCCAATAACCCTCCAGTGCAAGACTCGGCAGTCGATACAGTCCAACCTCGCATGCGAAGTCGGCGGGTCACTCGGGAAGCCAGTCCCGCTGTCTCTTCGACCACGTTCACCGGCCATGGCCGACACTCTTGAGAGTTTCACTCACGCCTCGGAGCCGAATAGGGGCCCAGTAAGGCGATTGACAGTGCCTGACGTCGTTTTACGCTTGGTGGGTCCGGCAGGAATTGAACCTGCGATCTTCGCTTTGTAAGAGCGACGTCATAACCCCTAGACCACGGACCCTAGGAGAGCGCACAAGCGTTGTGTTCAAATCCTCTGCGGCTGAATGACAGTACAGAGGAGTGTGTGTGGAGGGTATTTCCGACTTAGTCGAACGGCTCAGGGCCGCAGGAGTACCAGTCGATGACAGAACCGCCGAAGCGATGAGTTCAGTTGATCTTGGAAATTTCACCGACCATGACACAGAGCCGTTCCTGATGGACAGGCCAGTCCCGTTCCTAGTCACTGAAAGCGGTGCGGCCAAGACCATCTCTGCACCTCACATGATAGCAACCTTGTTGCACCACCTTGAGATTAGAGAGGGGCAGCACGTGCTACTGATAGGTTCCAAAGGAGGGTATCTTGCTTCACTCCTAGATTGCATGCTCGGACCAAACGGAGCTGTGACTATCATCGAGCCTCACCCCGAGGTTCTACAGCACACCAGCGAGAGACTGGAACTGCACAGCTCGATGGGGCTGCTGAGGGCGTTGCCGCCTGATGCCATAGAGGGTTGGGCAGACTTCAGTCGACGAGTAGACAGAGTACTTGTCACTGGTGCCGTCAGGAGACTGGTTCCCGAGGTGGAGTCGATAGTTGAGGACGGCGGCTTTGTGTTAGGGCCGTTTGGAGGGCCGCTCCATCAGAGGCTGCTCAAGAGGGAGCGACAGGGGAATAATTGGATGGATACTGACCTAGGAGGGGTGGTTTTCGGACCTATGGACCTCACTGAGTCGGAGAGGTCACCTCTAGATCCGCATTCTCTGGCTGAACACCTTGAAGATTTACTTGATCTGATGGCTGAAGTAATAGAAATAGAAGAAGAGACTATCGATAGGTTGGAAGGACTAATCCTCTCCCTCAGAGACCTTCCTACCGACCTGCCCCTTCTAGATGAGGAATCCACTGAGGATGAAATCCTAGAGCACCCGGTGATGGAACTTCTGCTGATGGAGATGGAGTGGCTTGGCCCCATGTGGCCACTGTTTGGCGATTATCTGTCAGTTGAAATGGCCAATCCTGGCTCGCCCGAAGATGATGACCAAGATATGTTCGGTGGTCACGAAGATCTCGTGCCTTAGGTGATTAATTTTCTATTGCTGGCTGCGAGAGTCTGGATAGCGGTATAGAAATCGGTGGAAGATGGTCCGAGAGAAGATGTCTGGATGTCTTGGGGGGGAACAGTTCGCCAGACAGCGCTGCTTCGACGACCTCTTCCTTCTCTAATGAGTCGCGCCCACAGCGGGGCCAAACGGTCAGTGACACCCGATCGTCTTCGAGGTAGTCTACCCGTACACATGGTAGGCACAAAAGATTCAGCCTATGTGCAACGCTAGTCCTGTGGTGGCCATCCAGTATTGTGCCTGTCTTACGATCGACCAATAAGGGCTTAGTGTAAGCCTTCCAGCGCAAAGTCATTTTCTCTAAATTGTCGACTCTGTGTTCCTCCACTTGCTCGTGCGGCAGTAGAGTTTCGACAGGTACAAGTTCTACCTTCACATAGAGCCGAAGGGCTGTTTACCAATATGCCTAACGCCCGAAGCAATCATGTCCGGAAGGCCGTCGGCGCAACATGGGACCCGAGTATGAGCGCCTCAGCGAAGCCGACAGGCTGGTGTTGGAAGGGCTGCGTTCGATCGGTAAGGCGTGGATAGTCGGAGGTTGGGTCAGGGAGACTGTTTCGGGCCATCAAGAGACTGATATGGATATTGCCACCACACTGCTTCCTGCTGAGGTCAAGGAGTTGTTTCCGCGCTCGCTCATGGTGGGGGAGAAGTATGGCACAGTGATTGTCCGATTGGAAGAAAATATCTCTAGTGGAACTTGGGAGGTTACTACATTGCGAAGCGAAGGTAGTTACGGCGATGGCAGGAGACCCGATAAAGTAGAATTTGGCCAGAGCATAGAGGATGATTTGGCCCGGCGAGACTTCACCATAAATGCGATGGCCATCGACTCGGATGGTGATTTGATAGACCCCTATGACGGTATATCGGATCTACGAACGGGGGTCCTGAGGGCAGTGGGCGAAGCAAGTGAGAGGCTTGGCGAAGATGGTCTTCGGATAATGAGAGCGTACCGATTCCTAGATTCCTCTGGTGGAATGAGGAGCATGGAGTCCTCGTTGAGAACTGCTGTGAGAGGGAATCTCGGTATGCTCGATGTGGTTTCCAGAGAGCGGATTGGAATGGAGATGGAGAAAATTCTAGAAGGCAGAAATGCTGGAGAGGTGATCTCACAAATGCATGAAGACGGTGTTCTGGACCATGTCCTACCTGG
>DAUV01000006.1 GCA_002505325.1 Euryarchaeota archaeon UBA623
CGCCACGCTGAGAGCCTCCGTTCCATAGGAACGGCTAATGAGCCTGAACTTCGTCTTAAGACCGTTATGTGGTGTTGAACGGGTCGTGCATCAGTGGTCAACGTGCCAACTGCACGCTCGCACCAATACCAGCGACTTCTTCGACAGGGACGGAGATGAGTCCATCGACAGTCGGCCAAGGCAGCAGGGTAGGGTCGATATCCGGTTCGATGGAGACCAATAGAGACACGATGCTGCCCGTGTCAGTGTCGAGTCGGAAATCGGCCATATGACCCAAACGATCACCGGATTCGTCGATGACTTCTCGCCCCAGAATCTCCCGGCCGAAGGTCGTCGGCATTCTTCCACCTCAAACCGATTCGATGCCCGAGAGCCCGTCAGGGCGGCGGCGGACCGACTCTAGGCCGCTCGTGAGCATGGACTCCATGCGACCGTAGTACTGCATCATCTCATCGGTCACCGTTGGGCGCACACGCCCGATTGCCTCTTGGAAGTGCTTCTTCGAGACGGTCTTGCGCTCGGCCCTCATGGCGATGAGTGCGGCCTCTCTGCATATCGCCTCGATGTCAGCGCCAGTGTAATTATGCATACTCGCAGCCAAATCATCAAGTTTGAATCTCCCTAGAGGCATATCCGCGGTATGGATATTGAGGATTTGCTTGATTGAGGCGGCATCGGGAGGAGGAATGTGTAGGACCCTTTCGAACCTCCCACTACGCAGTAGGGCCGGGTCAATCATCTCGGGACGGTTTGTCGCCGCGACCACGATGACGCCTTCCATACCCTCGACGCCGTCCATACTACTGAGGAGTTGATTGACTACTCGATTCATCACATCAGAGCCAGAGCCGTCGGAGGTTCGACGCATTCCCGCAATGCTCTCGAACTCGTCCAAGAACACGATTGAGGGACTTGACTGCTTGGCCTTCTTGAAGACCTCGCGGACGGCCTTTTCCGACTCCCCTACCCACTTAGAAATTAGTTCTGGACCCTTGATGGTGATGAAATTAGCCTTGGCCTCGTTGGCAATCGCCTTGGCAATCAGGGTTTTACCGGTTCCAGGTGCTCCGAACAGGACAATTCCCCTAGGTGGGTTGATTCCGAAGTGCTCGAACATCTCGGGTTTGGTGAGAGGCCACTCGATGCTCTCCTTGAGCCTCTCCTTGACCTCCTCGAGACCGCCGACCTGATCCCAAGATACTTCTGGTACCTCAAGATAAATCTCACGCAATGCACTCGGCTCAATCTCCTTGATAGCTTGACGGAAGTCGGACATCTTTACCTCCATCTTCTCCAACACCTCAGGAGGAATCTGCTCCTTATCGAGATCTATTTCGGGTAGATAGCGGCGCAAGGCCTTCATTGCAGACTCTCGGACAAGTGCTGAGATATCAGCGCCAACGAAACCATACGAGTTCTCCAGCAGCCAATCAATCTCAAAGTCGTCACTGATTGGCATTCCGCGAGTGTGAATCCCGATAATCTCGGCACGACCGTTCTTGTCGGGCACACCAATCTCAAGCTCGCGGTCGAAGCGGCCTGGACGCCGCAGAGCTGGATCGATGGCGTCACGACGATTGGTGGCTCCGATGACGACGACGTTGTCGCGGCCCTGCATCCCGTCGAGCAGGGTCAGCAACTGGGCCACGACCCTGCGCTCGACCTCGCCTGTCACATCCTCACGCTTGGGCGCGATACTGTCTAGTTCGTCGATGAAAATGATGGCGGGAGCGTTTGCTGCAGCCTCGTCAAAAATCTCCCTGAGTTGCTTCTCACTCTCGCCGTAATACTTGCTGATTATCTCAGGGCCGTTAATCGAGGTGAAGTGCGCTTGGGTTTCCGCCGCCACAGCCTTAGCAATCAGGGTCTTCCCAGTCCCTGGTGGACCGTGCAGCAGCACTCCTCTAGGGGGATCAATGCCCAGCCGCCTGAACAAGATAGGGTGCTTCAATGGCAGCTCAATCATCTCACGGACCTTCTGGAGCTGATCCCCTAGGCCTCCTATGTCCTCGTAGGAGATGGTCTGTACCTGTCCGTTATCCTCCTCATCAATTGGTTCCTCCTTGATTACAATCTCAGTATCAGGGAGGACTTGGACAATTCCTTTCGGATTGGTCGAAACGATGGCGAAGGGCAGGGCTTCGGCGAACAGCGTCATACCGGGGATGAAGATACGATCACCTGCTACAACCGGACGCTTGTTGAGGCCGCGTCGTGCGAAGCCCTCGATACCCGGGCCAAAACGGACCTTCTGCTGCTTTGCCATCACTGGACTAAGCACGAGACGTTGGCAGGGCTGGGTCTCAACCTTGGTGATGCTGACCCGGTCTCCTAGGCTCACACCGGCGTTCTTCCTGATGATTCCATCGACTCGAATAACACCCAGATTAGCATCCTCGGGACGGCAACGCCAGACGATGGCTGCTGTGCGTGACTCACCCGCAATCTCCACTATGTCGCCTGGCTTGAGGTTAAGTTCGTTATCGAATGGGACGCGCGCGCGGCCGTGCCCCACATCACTTGGAATAGCCTTCGCCACCCTGAGAGTTAGTGATTCAGGCGGGTCTTCTGACACAACGGCACGCTCCTAGCAGACACTCTTCGGTTGTGAGGCTAGTTAAACCTACCAACAAAGAGGTGTCCCTAGG
>DAUV01000106.1:0-5169 GCA_002505325.1 Euryarchaeota archaeon UBA623
CTAGAATTCCTGCGATATTATCATGAGCGTCCCCGGCACACCCGCTGAAGATGGTCGATGAGGAATGGGCGAATCGACAGCGTCAACTGACCGCCGCGGGACTGCTCGTGCTCGGTAAGGCGGCCCAAGAGAGGATTCAGCGTCTCCCTGGCATATCATCTCTAATCGAAGCCGCCCAGAGTTCGAATGTGGTGATGCTCACTGAGAGGACTGTGGAAGAGCTGCTCACACTGGTCCCTACTAAGGAGGCCATCGATGCACCTCAAGATACTCCGAGGTCTGAACAGGCAACTCTGCCGAATCCGGAGAGCCAATCTGCTATCGGCCGAACACTGGCGCCCGTAGGGACTCAGGTCCTCGCACCTCCAGTGCGTCGCCACGGCCTTGATGACTACAGTCTCGACGACTTCCCAATGCAGGCAAAAGACGTCGACTCGGAGATTGAGATTCACTTCGATATCACGGGCCAGTCGACTACAGAGGGCAAGATGAACGACATAAGGTCGTGCTTCTCCGATAGGCTACGCCAGATTCGCCAGATGATGATCTCAGGTCGAGTTCTGCCGCGCCGCCCAATCAGTGTCTCGGAGGCGTGGCGCAACAGGCAGCGTCACTCAAGTCGTGACTATGAAGTCACTTTGGTGGGCCTTGTCAGTGTGGATAGGTGGTCCAAAGGAGGCTATCTGTGGTTTGATATCGAAGACGATTCGATGCAGATTAGGTGTATGCTTAAGGAACCCTCTGGGGCATCTAACTTCCACCCTTCACTGGACGGTCTGATGAACGACGATGTAGTCGGAGTCAGCGGTCACTTCGTGATAGGGAACAGGGATCCATATTTCTCGGTGAGCAACATCCACATGCCACCATTAGGGAAGCATTCCAAGTCCGCTGCCAGTGAGGCCGAGGCCGTCTCGGCTGCTTTCCTGTCCGATGTCCATGTTGGCAGTAAGACCTTCCTAGCACCACAATGGGAGAAGATGATTGAGTGGTTTAGAAATGATCCTCTAGCTCGGACTGTGAAGTATTTCGTACTGAGTGGTGACGGTGTTGATGGCGTGGGCATCTACCCGGGTCAGGAACGACACCTCGCTATCAAGGACCTGTTCAACCAGTACGGTGAACTGGCAAGGTTGCTAGAGAATCTGCCCGATTGGGTCGATTTGATGATCCTACCGGGCAACCATGACGCGGTTCGTCCGGCCGAGCCGCAACCGGCGTTGGACCCAGAGGTCCAACAGGACTATTCGGACGCAGTGTTCGTGGGCAATCCGTGTGATTTCAGTCTGCATGGCGTTCGTATACTGTCTTACCATGGTAAGAGTATCGACGACTTCGTTGCAGGTCTTCGTTCTGTGACTTACTCATCTCCGGAATTGGCGATGAGAGCAATGATGGAGCGCAGGCACCTAGCTCCGTCATGGGGTGGAAAGACCCCACTTTCTCCTGAGCCGGAGGATCGAATGGTTATCTCGACTGTTCCCGATATCTTCGTGACCGGTCACGTGCATGGGCACTATGTCGGCAACCATAAAGGAACCACGATGGTACACAGTTCAACTTGGCAAGATCAGACCGACTACCAGCGTATGCTGGGGTTCCAACCCAAGCCTTGCATCCTGACAATCGTCAATCTGCACACGCACGCCACGGCCTCAATACCCTTCGCCTGAATCGGGAAAGTCCTCGTCATCATACAGGTGCTGCCATAGATTACGCAGGTCATCGCCTTCCACTACTGGAACCCCTGCCTCTCTGAAGGCATCCACAGCCCTCTGCCGGGCAGGATTGAAGCCAATGAATCGAGAGCCAGGTATCATCATCGACAAATCCGTGCTTGAATCTCCAACTGAGACGATTCTCGATGGATCAATCCCCTCAATCCTAGCTAGTTTCTCCACTAACAAACCCTTCTCGTGCGAGTTAACGAGGGAGGGCGAAGGTCCAAGCAGCCAACCGTCGTCATCCCAGTCGAAGCCATTGGCGACCCAGTCATCGACCCTGAGCATCGATGCTATGCTCGCGACGAAGACATCCACACCTGCAGATACTATGGCCACGAAGACCCCCCTCTCCTGCAACTCGCGCACGACATCACGTGCCCCGGTCATCAGGGTGATGCCTGAATAGCATCGCATGATATCGTCACGATGGATACGAGACTGCACCGCTGTCCACAGGCGTATGTCTTCTGCCATGAATTCATCATCACTGATTTCACGGTTGAGGAAACGCTCCAATGTCTCTAGATTTTCAGTCCCGAAATAATCGTGAATGTTTTGCCACGAGGAGCCGTTGTCGGTGAGTACGCCATCGCAGTCGAAGACCACGGCTCCGAGTTCGCTCATCGCCCCTTCGCGGTGCACGGGCGGTATAGTCCCTGCGAGGGAGATGGGTTGATGGGAGCCGCTGAGTTCGGTGGCTCATGACTGACACAGAGAAGGCCGTCAAGGTTAGAATGCTGTTCTTCGGGCCGCTAGCAGAGAGGCTGGGTGAACGTGAGATTGAGGTCGCACTCAAGTTCGGGACCACTGCTGAGCAACTAATCGACAGGTTCGAGCTCTTAGAATACCTCGATTCGGGCCTCAGAGTGGCAATCGACGGCCAGATAGGAGCCTCTCTCGATGTCCCACTGGCCGACTCTTCCGAGGTAGCCTTCCTCCCTCCTGTTTCTGGCGGCTGACAGATTACCGAGCCGAAGCATTTGAACGAGAACACTCTCACCTAGGGGTGATAGCATGGCAATAGGGACCACAGAGATGGCGTTTCTGATTGGAATCGCAGTACTGTTCTTCGGCGCTAAGAGGATACCTGAGTTGGCCCGCAGTCTCGGATTGGCTAAGGGCGAGTATGAAATGGCAGTGAATGAGGTCAGAAGCCCATCCGAAGCCGAGCGCGACATGGACAGAGGCGGCATGACTGAGGATGTCGCTGACGAGGCGGAATAATCAGTCCCTCTTACGACTCAGTTTGAGGTGGGAGCCGCAATCGGAACAGTCCCCCAGTTCTCGACGAGAACTAGGTGTGTCGGGCGAGGGGACAGCTGCCCCGCATCCCGTACAGCGCAACTCCCAAGACCAAAGTGAGCTTATTCCCTCCATTGTCACAGAGAGCCAAGGCACTCCTCCTAACTCACACAAATTCTGCAGCCTGTAATCGTCGGTTGCCAGGGTTGCGCCCCTCTCGATGGCCAGCGCCAACAATTCGAGGTCGACAGGTGATAGGCCAGCCATGTCCCCCGTGGCGGTGGCTAGGTCACTGGCTTGAGTAATCGCAGAAGATCTCGGAGATGCCCATTCTAGCCCTGCTGCGTCGAGTATAATCTCACGATCAGGTGATATTCGGGAGAGCTCTACTCTCTGAGAATGGACAACAAGGCTGCCACGCATCCTCTCCAGAGGCCACGCGATTAGCGCAGCGGTATCCAAGACCTCACCCGCCGCCATGCCCAGGCGGAGGCTGGCTGCGCTTTCAGGGGTCGCCTCCGCGACTAGTCAGTGACCACGGGAAGCAACGTTCATCCCGAAAAGGAGGGACGAGGGTACATGTTAGAGGGTGTTGTAAGCTCGATAATCGATTGGGCGGGCGAATGGGGCCTACTTGGTCTGGCCGTTGTTTCGGCCTCCGAAGCAGCCTTCCAACCAGCACCTCCTGACTTGCTGGTCATCCCTATGGCCCTCGGGGCCGATAGCTCTCTCGATATCCTAGCCATTGTCCTAGTCGCTACCTTATCTAGCGTGGTTGGAGCAGTAGGAGGATATGGAATCGGTGCCTATGCCGGTAGACCGATACTCGAGCGTTTCGCCAGCGATGCTACAGTTACCAGACTCGATGCCCTGATGATTAGATACGGGTCTGCTGGTATCTTCCTCGCAGCAGTCTCTCCAATTCCTTACAAGGCTCTAGCATGGGCGGCTGGGGCCGGCAGGATGGACCTCAGGCTGTTCATCGCAGCAGGCCTCTTCGGCCGAGGTATCAGGTTCGGTATGGAGGGAATTGTGCTCGGGATATGGGGCGACGAGTTTCTCAGTCTGATTGAGAATCCGCTAGCTTGGCTGGTCGGCGGATTATTGGGACTGTTGCTGATTTTGCCTTTGATGGGCTGGTGGACGGGACTAGCGGAAGCAGCTGACAGCGAGTAATGATTCCTGACAAACGCGACAACCCACGACCCTTAACCCCTGCAAGCATCTCCGATTTCGCATGGCAAGGGCGCCAGCGTGTGCAACACGCACGGTTTCCATCATTGCAGTGCTGACTATCCTTCTCATTGTTTCCGCTCCCTCCGTTGCCGCAAATCAGGAGGCCACTTGGGTGCGAACATCTCCTGGTGTGTGGATGCTAGAGGACTCTCAGGGCCTGCTGCACGAGCCGCAGCCTGAGGCAGGGCTGTTCCTCAGTCCAGTCGAGGGCAGCACAGTAGAGGTCACTCTAACTCAGTCCTTGGACGGGATCTGGTCAATAGACGACATCTGGTTCGCCCAGTCCGGAGGCCAGAATCTCGTGGATACCGGGCAGCAGTCAGACGACGGACGACCCGTTCTCTCACTGCCAGCTGTGCCATATGCCTCCGCATTCCTCGCAATCGTCCTGCTTTCTCTCGCTCTAGTCTCAGCGGGAGATGAGCCGACAAGGGCGAAGATGGCCAGATCCATGGGGCGCTTCTCACAACTCAGGGTCACCGAGGGCACAGGCACTCTGGCTGGGAGCTATCAGAGGGGGCGCCTCGAGGGTTTCTTGACCGCACACCCCGGCTGCCACCTCTCGGGCATCATCCGCGCTCTAGAGATGGGCAACCACCAGGCTGTGCATCACCTCCGAACTCTCGAGAACGAGGGCCGTGTGTGGTGCAGACGTGACGGTCGCCTGCTTCGTTACTACACCTCGGCCGTCGACCGCTCTGCGGAGATGTCGAATCTACCCCGTCCTGTTGATGCCAACCAGCTCAGCGACGTGGCTCTGATGGTGCTGCGCTCGATTGCTGAGCAGGAGAAGGGAAAATCCTCTCCGACACAGAGGGAACTCGCATCAAGGTTGGAGACCAGCCAGCAGCTGGTGAGCCACCATCTCAAGAGACTCGAGTCTCAGGGACTAATCTCTCGCAAGAGGAGCGGACTGCGGACCAATCGAGAACTAACCGAAGAGGGCATGAGGCTGTGGTTGACTCTC
>DAUV01000106.1:5553-11693 GCA_002505325.1 Euryarchaeota archaeon UBA623
CTAGAAGACGCCCTCTGGCCAATGTACAAGACTGCCCCAGACAGAAACGCCCGACGCCGAATCCAGACCGGCCTGTTCCTAGTGGCCCTGATGCTGGGCTCAGGGTGCCTCGGTGCCACTGATGAGATCGTCGAGCAGCCCGAGCCCTCGGTGGTGATCGCCAGCGTGGTAATCGAGGGCTCGCCGACCACTGCCAGTCACCTAATCATCGCCAACGTCGTCATCGAAGAGGGAACAGCCCCCTACATCGCCAACTGGCGCCTCGACGGCGCACTCGTACAGACTTCTAACAGTCTGACCTACGACGCGGGCTTCCTCTCTGTCGGGACTCACACCATCGAGGTAGAGCTGACCGATTCCAGGGGTGCCTCTGCCGTGTCAGCGGTCATCTTCACTCTGCTTGAGCCCAACAGAGCGCCCACAGTCTCACTTGAGATCCCATCTGAGGGGGTCGCAGGAGTCCCCGTTGCTTGGTCCGTGGCCACTGCAGACCCTGACGGCGATGTTCTGGTCGTTGAGGTGGACTTCTCAGACGGAATCACTCTGCGTGATCTCTCGGGTCAGCACATCTGGGGCGAGCCGGGTACCTATTCGGTGCACGTCTCGGCTACCGACCCCTCGGGTTTCCTAGCCACTGCTCAGGGGTCGATTAGAATCAACGACGCAGAAGCCCCCTCGCTAACCGTATCAACCAGCCCTTCTCCACAGGGCCGCATCCACCTCAATATGGCCGGTGAGCTCAGCATCACCACTGTAGCGGAGGACCCTCTCGGCCCGGTTTCGATATCGATTGACTGGGGCGACGGCTCCACATCCGATTCGCCTCTGGCTGAGGAGTCGCACCAGTATTTCGTGGAGGGCATCTATGTGGTCCGTGTGACTGCTACTGGACCCACCGGGATATCTACCGAGCGCATGTTTCACGTTGAAGTGGTCTCGGTCATCGACGACCTTGAGGCCGCACAACTCCAAGAGGAGTTGGAGGGCGAGGGCGAGGAGCAGTTGGAGAATGAAGTCGAACTGGAACTCGACCCTGACGGCGACGGCACTGTCGACGAGGTCACGGAGGCTCAGGGAGACTCTGAGTATGACTGGCAGTCAGACTTCGACCCTGACGGCGATGGCTACTACGACGACGACCAAGAGGTCGATGACTGGGTCACCACCGACGAAGAATCGGTGCGCGACGAGGTTGGCGACGAGGAGGCGACCGACGCTATCCCGAGTGACCCTCTGATGATTGAGAGCAGCGTCGTCAACGAGGAGGAGAGGCCTTCCGAGAATGAACTCGCCCCGATTCCCTTCGACAACGAAGCCAATACCGAGATTGTCAACCCAGTTTTCAACGAGGCGTGGGGCGATGTGGACGACACTTCGATGCAGGAGCAGACTTACTCGCGCTCGATTTCACAGGTCACCGCTACATGGTGGAACGACAGCTTCTGGGAGGACTGGGACAATGACGGCGTCCCCGAGACTCTATGTCACAGTACAATGGGGGTGTTCTGGTTCGACTCGGACGGTATCCCCGGGCCTGAACGCATCATTCTGGTGCGCACCAAGCAGTGTTCGCACGACCGCGACGGGGACGGTCATGACGACCTATTCTTCACCCGCTTCAGAGGCCTCGACCTAGTCGATCAGAACTCCGACGGCATACCCGAGCGCCACGACGTACTGACCAGAACCGTGTGGACCTGGGACAACGGCACCTACGAGGATGTCAACATATACCTCTTCGTTCATGCTCGCACTGACGCCGACCAAGATGGCAATCTGGAGCGCCGAGTGGTCCTGAACCGCCAGCAGCGAATGGTCGATCAGGGCATAGGTGCGGTACTCACCGCGTACTTCTCGCACTCCCGACTCATCCTAAGGGTCGACAGCAACGACGACGGCACCCCAGAGCGCTGGATGGCCATAGATCACACCTCATGGGTCTGGGATCCCACTGAGGACGGTAACGCCGATCGCCACCGTGATAACCTGCGCGCGGTCGTCAGGAAGGACACTGACCAGGACGGCAGCGTCGATGTGGTTCGCGCGCTACACCAGAACACCGTCCAGTTCGACAATGACTCTAACGGCGTCGTCGAGTTACAGTGGACTTGGCGAGCTGGGGTCCTGAAGGTCGACACCGACCACGATGGCGACCTCGACTACACTGCCCGGATGCGAGGATGGCATCAGCACTGGGACTGGGGGATGGTCGAGTACCACATCCACCGATTTTCCCTGACCCGAATGATCGACGATGATGCCGATGGGATTCTGGAGTGGAAGCAGCGCACCATCCATATGTCTAACGCAACAGACTGGGACTTCGACCACCATCTCGAGCAGCGTGAGTCATACACTGCTACCCTGACGTGGTGGGACTCCAACGAGGACGGTTACGAGGAACACATCTTCAGGCGGGTCCGAGAGACCTCCTACCTGGATCAGCACGCCCATGGCTGGACCTTCCAGACCGAGGAGACGCGCTCGATGGAGGTGTGGCGCAACTCGTTGCACCAGCCCCATAGAATTCGCATCGTGGTCAATGAGCTGACTTCGTGGGACAACAACTCAGACGGCAGTCCCGACACCTACCAATACCTGAGCCGAACTTGGCAAGCAACTGACACCGACAATGACAGCTTCCTCAACCGTAGGGTGTTCCACCGTCACTATATGGGGCAGAGGGACGACAACGCTGACGGTAACGTGACTTCCGCGGTCAATTCCAACATCTGGCACGCGAGAAACCTCTCCCTCTCGTCCAGCGGCAGCATCGAGGTTCTGCAGGAGGCTTACCTGTCGCATAAGGTGCTCGAGTGGAACATCAACCCGCAGGGCCACGCCTACCATACCAACAGCACATGGGTCGGCTTCCAGATCGACTATATCGCCGGGACATCACAGGGCATCACCGTCACGGTGATTACCGTGGATTCCAATCAGGACGGCACGCCCGAATCACAGACCATCACCACCGCAGGATCGGGCAACCCTCCGTGACGAATCGTTATGGGGGGGACGTCTGTCGTCACCTCGTCGCTCCTGTGGTGTAGCACGGCCCATCATTCCGGGTTTTCATCCCGGCGACTCGGGTTCGAATCCCGACAGGAGCACCAATTATTCCACTTCATGAACATCTGTGGGGATGCCTCTAGAAGCTGCCTGTTCAATCACTATTCTTGTCCACTTGCTAGTTGGAGATGGCATTGCTAGGATATGCGAGGCCCCACTCAGAATCTTCTCAGTCAGTGTGTTAGCGGCCTCGGCCCTGCCTCTGTCAATCAGACTCCTATTGGAGTCGCCCCACTCCTCAGTGAATACAGCTATCGGAACCGAGTTGTTGTCGGCCCAGCGCTCAGCCATGTAATCAACACCACTCGCACCGCCAACGATAATCATGTCCGGGTAGCCGTTATTGTCTACCCAAGATTCGACAGCTATTTCGAAGACCATGAAGTCATAGAACCTACTCGACCCAACGATAGCGAGATTGATAATTTCCCCATCTAGATTGAGGTCACGACTCCCGAGCCGCTCGACCGTGTCTTGTCCAGCATGGTCCGCCATGGACCGGCCGATGGGGGTTGTGAACAATAAACATCCCCTGCCAATGTGCGATTCTGTCGTTTTCAGGATTTTTTTCTTCTTCTAGGGGGTAAGGCAAGCAGGAACCCATCCAGAATCATCGAAATGTTCGGGCGCGAGTTGATATCGGACCGTCTGTTCGAAATGACCGAGGAACAGCAATGGCTCTGGATATTGAGGCTATACGGGGCGATTTCCCTATTCTGGGGCGCACTCTACCTAACGGCAAGAAACTCGTATACTTCGACAATGCTGCGACCTCACAGAAGCCGCAATGTGTCATCGACGCCATATCCCGCTACTATGAGGAGTACAATTCTAATGCCCACCGCGCCAACCACACTCTTGCAGACGAAGCTACCACTGCTCTTGAGGGCGCTCGGGAGCGAATATCCTCTTACTTTGGGACTTCACCTGATCAGATGATATACACCAGCGGCGCTACCGAGGCAATCAACTTAGTCGCCTACGGTTGGGCACGGGAAAATCTCAGCGAGGGAGACGTCGTCGTTCTGACCGAGATGGAACATCATGCTGACATTGTGCCGTGGCAGCAGATGTCAATCGACAAGGGAGTCGAGGTCAGGTACGTGCCGATAGACACCGAGTCCTTCACTCTTGATATGGACGCCTTCGAAGTAGCCCTAGATGGTGCCTCACTGGTCTGCGTCGTACACACTAGCAATGTCTTGGGTGTACGCAATCCTGTAGAGAAAATCGTAGAGATGTCACACTCCGTCGGTGCACGGGTGCTGATCGACTGCGCGCAGGGCGCTCCTCACGAGAGGATTGACTTCGACGCTCTCGGAGCCGACTTTGTCGCCATATCGGCTCACAAAATGGCCGGACCCACGGGAATCGGGTGCATACTGGTGAAGCGAGATGCGATGGCCGAAATGGGTCCGTTCATGACCGGTGGCTCGATGATTAAGCGAGTCACCACTGAGGGCTCGACGTTCCAAGAGGGCCACGCCATGTTTGAGACCGGAACTCCTCGGATTGCTGAGGCGATAGGATGGGGCGCCGCTGTGGAATGGCTTGACCAGTTCGACATGACTGAGGTCCACGCTCACATCAACGACGTCGCCTCTTGGACTGCAACTAAGATGAGAGAAATCCCCGGGATCAGGATTTATGGTGACCCTGGGAGAGAGGACAGCAGTGGGGCTGTCTCTTTCCTGCACGAGAGCATCCAGTCTCAGGACCTTGCACTGCTTCTCGACGAGGGTGGTTTCGCCGTCAGGACCGGCCATCACTGCGCCCAACCTCTAATGGACGCCTTGGGTGTCCCTTCTACAAACCGCGCCTCATTCTGGATCTACAATACTATGGGAGAGGCAGAGTCCTTCGTAGAGTACCTAGGCCAAGTGGTGCAGAGATTCGCCTGATAGTCTAGTCACGTTCAAGGTCAGCCTCTAGGACGCAGCAGTATGGTAGAAGATAGGAAGTGGCCCGAGCACCTCGACCCTGTGGTCGAGGAGTTCCGCAACTGCTTCGATGCGATGGAGAGATACGAGCTATTGTTCGGATATGCCAAATTGCATCCGTCACCGCTCCCGCAGGAAGAGTGGAACGACGACAACCAAGTACACGGTTGTCAGTCCAGAGCTCATATCATCTGCTCAGTCGATGAAAGTGGAGGATTTCTCCTGAGAGGGGGTGCTGATGCCCAGATAGTGCAGGGCCTAATGGCGGTGACGGCAATTGCCGTTAACGGAATGAATCCCTCTGAGGTAGCTGAGATGGAGCCTGATTATGCCGAGGCGATGGGCATCCGCTCCTCGCTCACTCCAAGCAGGACCAATGGTTTCCTAAACATGTTCAAGCGGGTCCGCGAAGAGGCGGTTCTGCTTCAGTGAGGCATCACCATGGTAGAAGAGTCCGATATCACTGACTCACTAGGGGAGGTAGAGGATCCCGAGATGAAGATGTCAGTCACCGAGCTGGGGCTAATCTACGATATCAGAATCGAGGATAGAGATGAGGGAGTACACGCAGAGATTGACATGACCCTGACTAGCCCAGGTTGCCCAGTGGCACCTGAAATTATGGCAGCAGTACATCGTTCAGCACTATCCACTGAAGGAGTGGACAGTGTCCACGTGAATCTCACATTTTCTCCGCCATGGGACCCCCGAATACACGCAACTGAAGATGCAAAATTCGATTTGGGCGTATTCTAAGGAGTCTCGGCTGCACTCACTGTATTGGCCATTAGCATGGCTATGGTCATAGGTCCGACACCCCCGGGGACCGGGGTCAACCAACCAGCGACTTCCTCAACTCTAGGATCGACATCTCCGGCCAGTCCGCCGCCTTTTGTCCTCGAAATGCCAACATCGACTACGAAGGCGCCGGGCTTAATCCAATCAGCTTTCACAGTGTGAGGTCTGCCAATCGCTGCCACCACGATGTCAGCTTCACGACACAACGCTGCTGCATCCCCGGTTCGCGAATGCGCAATGGTCACTGTTGCATCCACTCCTCGCTGGGCCAGCATCAGTGCCATCGGCATACCCACTATCCTTGAGCGCCCGAGCACGACCGCTTTCGCA
>DAUV01000066.1 GCA_002505325.1 Euryarchaeota archaeon UBA623
CCCTTCTTCATACGAGGACCCGCGCAATTTCACAGTCTCAGCACCGTTCTCAAACACCACTTGGGGTAACGCATCATGGACAGTCTACGGAAACGAGCACGGTGGTAACTGCTGTGAGCACTACCTCGCCGCCACGAAGGAGGGCTGGATTCTCAACTTTGGCGGCGAGTACCCTACATGGAGTGAGGATAGGGGCCTCACATGGCAGGAATACCTGCCGACTATATTTTCCCAGTTAGGTTGCCGTGAATGGAAACCGACTGTTCCCGGCCAAGAGGGACTCGGCGAAGGTAGCATAGTCCAAGCCACGAACGGGGATCTAATCTCAATGGGATGGTTCCCCTATCCTAGCACGAGCGGTGCAGATCAGTTCTACGCATTCTTCTACGATGCGGAGGACCAAGAGTGGAGTTGGTGCTTCAATAGGACTCCTGAACCATTCTATGACAGGTCATGGCAGGTTGAGGTTGTGGGTCCAATAAACAGCTTTCTGTATGGCAACGGGCCATGGGCCAGTCTAGTCATTTCGAACTTCTGGCATCAGGTTCAGAACATCGGAGGCCAGATATCCACTGATGGACTGAACTACGATTACTTTGGTTTCCCTGACAGAGACGATAGTCTAGATGTTATGGAAGTAGATTTGAATCCATTAACCCTCGGCCCAGAGTGGGACTTCACCAAGCCTCACAAAGAAATGAGATCCTTCCCAGTTCCATCAGGAGGGCTTTACTTCCCCAACTACTTCATTGATGGTAGTGATGCTTACCTAGATACTTCTCTAAATTGGTGGACAGGCACCACTTTGAATGGGTCATCACTTCCATCGCAATACTGCTCTTTCGACTCATCTACTGCATTACACTGCGTTACTGCAGACGGCACTATTCTAACTCACATGTTGTCATGGGATGGTGGTGAGAGTTGGCAGAACCAGACTTACAACCTATCTTCAGAGACCTCTGAACTTGAGGAATGGGAATTCCACACTAACGGTGTCCACGATTTATTCGTACTGAATGTCCGCTACCAGAGTGCTGCCGGCCCAGATGTCGACTTATCATGGCATGTCAGAGAATACTCAGAGAGTATGTTTCCAGACATGAGGACATACCTAGGTCTCGGCGATCTAGATTCGACATCTGGCGCAGGCAATGACATCCGATTCGACTTCGCAAGTATGGGAATCCTACCTGACGGCGGTGCCTTCATCGCATATCACGATTCAACTGATCCCGACCCACTGTTCGGAGTGGAGATGCTTCTCCCAATCAGATACGGCCCAGTAGTGGCCTAATCACTGACTCACGCGGAAAACTATCGTGATACCATCGACCTCGAATGAGTCTGTCTCATTTGGCGCCGACCCCTCATTTAGGGTGGCGCTGCCGGACCGAGTCTCACTCTGCACGTGAGCCCAGTCTTCGTCGGCCATCTCCGCACCTTCAATCCAGACTGATAAGGAGATACTATCCTCGATTGCGAGGTCTAGCTCCTTCCGCTTCGACTGGATTCTACGTATCACGTCGCGCGCGAGCCCGCGCGACATCAATTCCTCGTCGATAACCATGTCAAGCACCAAGGAGACATCGCCGAAGTCTTCGTCAACTAAGGTGGCGGCCGAGTATCCGTCCTTCTCGGTGCGACGTACCTCAATGTCGCTCATTGTAATCTGATATCCCGAGAGGGCGGCGATACCGGCCTCAATCTCCAGCAGCAGTGAGTCCGGATCGGCAGTGTCGAGCTTTGCAAGCACTGCTGGAAGGTCTGATCTGCACTTAGCGCCCAATGCCTTCCTATTTGGTTCGAGTACAATCTTCTGGAAACGGTCGATATCTGCTTCAGTCATCAGGTTTTCAACATTCAATTCCTCTGATAGAATCTCGTGGAAGTCGGTGAGGTCAGGGCCGCCGATAATCCAGCCGTTACGACACGGCAGCCTCTGTCGACGACCTCCTTCAGCCCGGACACGCCTACCTGTCTCAGCGAGTGCTCGCACGAGATTCATCTGCTGTTCCAGTCCGTAGTCACGCGGAGGTAAACTACGCTCGACCAGTGCTGATCCTAGCGGCCAGTCGGCAAGATGGACTGACGAACCTGCAAGATCTCGGTGTATCTTGTCGGGCATGAATGGAGAGACGGGTGCCATCAATCTACACACCAGCAAAAGAGCCTCATGCAGAGTATGTTGGCAAGCCCGCTTGTCACTACTGTCGCCCTCATCCCATAGCCTACGTCGAGAGCGACGGACGTACCAATTAGAGAGATCGTTGACGACGAACTCTTCTAGTTCGCGCCCTGCCTTGTGGAAGTCCCAAGATTCGAAGTGATTGTGGTAAGCGTCTGCCATCGCGCTCGCTTTAGACAGCACCCAGCGGTCGAGTGGACTGCGTTCAGTCACAGCGATGTAACCAGACTCTTCATCAGCATCGAAACCGTCCATGGCCGCATAGTCGGCGTGGAAACGATATACGTTCCAAAGTGTGAGGAACATTTTGGCATAGGACTCTCGAACTCCATTGGGATCGAAGTTGGTCGGCGACCACGGCGCACTCTGTGTGGTCATATACCAGCGAATTGAGTCCGACCCCTCCTTGTTGAAATGGTCCCAAGGATTGACGACGTTCCCCTTTGACTTGCTCATTTTCTTGCCGTCCTTGTCGAGAATGTGGCCGAGTGAGAGGCAGCTGCGGTAGCAGGTGCTGCCGAACACTGCCGTAGAGACTGCTAGCAAAGAGTAGAACCAACCACGCGTCTGATCGACAGCCTCGCAGATGTAGTCCACCGGGAACGAACCCGCGAAACTATCCTCATTCTCGAAAGGATAGTGCCACTGTGCGAACGAGGCGCAACCCGAGTCGAACCAGCAGTCCATGACATAGGGCTCGCGCACCATCTCACCCGAGCAGCCGTCCGACGGGCAGTGCAACCTGACGTCGTCGACGTATGGCCGGTGCAACTCAGGAGGAGCAGGAGAGTCATCCGTCTTCATCAAACTCATCTCTTCGATGCTGCCTATGCAGTGCTCATGGCCGCAGTCGGAGCAGATCCACACTGGGATGGGGGTGCCCCAATAGCGTTCGCGACTAATCGCCCAGTCCTTGATGTTCGAGAGCCATTCTCCCATTCGCTTGCTCCCGGTCCACTCCGGGGCCCACTCGACCTCGGAGTTGTGTTGCAGTATCTGGTCGCGAACCGCGGTCATGCGAACGAACCAACTGTCCATTGCGTAGTATAGCAGAGGGTGGTCGGTACGCCAGCAGTGAGGGTAGTCGTGAGTGTAGATATGCTCGCGGTACAGCATTCCCTCGTCGGAGAGGTAGTCTATGATGTCCGAATCGCAGTCCTTGACGTAGCGCCCGTCGAGCAAATGATGGGTCCCAGAGACGAAGTTGCCGTCAATCCCCACGGTGTGCTGGGCTGGAAGGCCAACTTGCATACCTAGATTGTAATCTTCCTCGCCGTACATCACTGCTGTGTGAACGACTCCTGTGCCGTCTGTGGTGGTGACGAAGTCCGCCTCAACTACGGTCCAAGCACTCTCAGAATCGCCTCTATCTATGGCGCCGGGGAAAAGGGGCCGGTAGGCCTTGCCAATCAGTG
>DAUV01000001.1:0-1377 GCA_002505325.1 Euryarchaeota archaeon UBA623
GCACTCGCCGTTCTCTACCCAATCATATTCGCAGGTGAAGTGACGAAGAAAGAGGGGTTGTTTGACTATCCTCATGCCTCTGAGATTCTCTTTCCTCTCAGAGACCACCTTGAATGTGTCAACAACATGTTGTAGGTGACTCTGGGTGTACATTCTCCTCGGTATCGCCATCCTGAGTAACTCAGAAGGAGGATGTATCCACTCATCGGAGTTGGGGATTCTGAATCCCAATGTCACAGTGCCCAATTCTAGAGCTCTCACACCTCCTTCGAGGTATAACTCCACAGCGAGCGATTGTGCGGGTAAATCGGGTTGAGGGATGTGGTTAAGGAATTGTCCTGCATCAACATAAACAGCATGACCGCCAGGTGGGCCGAATACAGGAATCCCAAGCTCCTTCAAAGAGAAATACAGCCAAGCGACCTGAGAGGTACGATAAGACAGGTACGTCTCTTCTGTCCCTTCCATCAGACCTGTGGCCATTGCATCTAGATCCCTTCCCGCAAGGCCACCGTAGGTAGGGAATCCTTCATGCATAATCAACTCGTTCTTCGCATCCTCGAAGAGTTGTTTGTCATTCATCATCAACAGACCGCCGATATTCACTATTGCATCCTTCTTGGCACTAAATGTGGCACCATCGGCAAGTGAGAACATCTTACGTGCGATTTCACGCACACTCAGTTGTGAGCAATCCTCCTCCCTCTGTTGGATTAGGTAGGCGTTCTCGGCAAATCTACAAGCATCGATGAATAGTGGCTTCGAGAACTCATTACACAGTTTGCGAAGCTTCTCGAGGTTGGCTAGTGAAACTGGTTGACCGCCTCCTGCGTTGTTGGTTACTGTAATCATGCAGAAAGGCACCGTGTCAGCTGCCCTCTCGAGTAGTTGACGCAATGCGTCGATGTCGATGTTACCCTTGAACGGATGGTCGGAATTGGGGTCCTTGCTGGATTCCAGAAGCAAGTTCTCCGGAATCCCCTCCCGAGAAAGGACGTGGGCCGAAGTGGTGTCGAAGTGGGTGTTGTTAGGGATGATGTCGCCCGGCTCCACTAGCATGCTCATCAGAATGGCCTCAGATGCCCTGCCTTGGTGGGTCGGGATGAAGTGGCGGAATCCGAAGACCTCGTCTACCACGATAGCGAGCCTGCCGAAGGAACGCGAGCCGGCATAACTCTCGTCGCCTCGCATCAGCGATGCCCACTGCTCACTGCTCATCGCTCCGGTTCCTGAGTCCGTCAGAAGATCCACCATCACGAATTCTGCTGGAATCTTGAAGATGTTGAATCGAGCCTCATTCAACGCTTTCTCACGTTCCTCCCGAGTGGTAATCCTCAGGTTCTCGACGGATTTTATCCTAAAGGGCTCGAACGGGTG
>DAUV01000001.1:1715-10581 GCA_002505325.1 Euryarchaeota archaeon UBA623
CTCTCAGTCATGGCAAATCCTCACAGCAGTTGCCCCCCATCTACAGGCAGGACAACGCCGGTGATATGCCGGGATGTCCCAGCGGACAGGAAGAGTACTGCTTCGGCTATGTCCGTGGGCTCGGTCAGGCGGTCGTCGAGGGCCTCTGTTGCGGCCGTCTCGATTACCTGCTCAGGGAGGTCAGCGGTCATCTCGGTCAGGGTCATTCCGGGTGCTACTAGGTTCACTCTGGTCCCCCATCTTCCGAGATCCTTAGCAGCGGAGCGCCCGAGGCCGATCAGTCCTGCTTTAGAGGCCGAGTAGGCAGACTGAGCGAACTTACCTCTGATGCCGTTGATTGAGGAAATGAGGACGGTACTGCGTGGCTTGGGATTCCTCCGCGAGAGCGAAGCCATCTGCCTGAGGTAGTTGAAAGCGCCGGTCAGATTGACGGAAATAACCTCGTCCCAGTCCGAAATGCTCGTCTTCCAGAGGACAGCGTCTCTGGTAGTTCCCGCGTTGCAGACGAGGATATCCACTCCACCTAGTTCTGATTCCACACTCGCGAAAATCTCGGTGGCCGCGTCCGCATCCCTGACGTCTGCAGCGAAGGCAAGGCAGCGAACTCCCTTCGACTCTACCGCATCACAGGCGAGTCTTGGCTCTCCCTCACTGGGATGGTGAGTCAGCGCGATGTCGGCCCCGGCCGCAGCCAGGCGCTCACAAATCGCCAGCCCTATCCCACTGCTTCCCCCGGTCACCAAGGCGACGCTGTCCCTCAAGTCCGTGCTCTCGTTCAATGCATCACCTCATGAATCCTCTTCTGGGGCCTTTGGCATCCAAGACTCGACCAGTTCGTCGGTCCACCGCTCACCACGGGCTATGGCTCTCCTGACTTCGATGAAGTCTACCTGTCGCGAAGTTCTAGATCCGTCCTCGAGTTCCCGGCCTCCGAGGTTGAACGCGCGGAAGCCGGCCGCGGCTTCCACAGCCATGTTCAGAGCCAACCATTCGCGGTTGGTCTCGCGGTTGGCATCCCACCAGTGCAGTTTCTTCTTCCTCACGCTGGTGAGTGTCTTTCGAGTGCAACCGGGAAAGGTGTTGACAAGTTTCCAAGACAGCCTCTCGACCGCCTCGTCGAGATTGGAGAGATTGACTTCGCAACCCCGCATGACCTCTCTGCCTACTCTCTTGTCCTCGCCCTCGAGGAATTCCCCGTAGACAATCTGCCCGGAAACGGGGTCCACCCAATCGAGGCGGACCAGCGGATTCGGGATCCACTCTCCCTCGGAATTCCTCAGGACGGGCACTATCTGGTTCACAAGACCGATGTGATGTGCCTTGTGGGCTGACCAGTGCTCACACAGGACGCAGGACTCCATCGCATGGGCGAAACCGACGTAGAGGTCGAGGAAGTCGGTGGACCCACCGTCTGGGGCAGAGCCGTGCTTTGGTCCAGCCTGCCCGTACCGGGCGAGGTCGGAAGATATGGTGAAGTCGCACGCCAGACCCATCTCCTGCCCACCGGCAATCCTCATCCCATTGACTCGATTGATGACCGGCTTCTCGTTTTCGAGAATCAGGGACACCATGCGGTTGAACACCCCCATGTAGGTCCGGTACTCCTGGGGTCTCCACGAGTAATCCTCTTCGTACTCCAATGTATTTCCACCCGTGCAGAATGCCCTGTCACCGACAGCCGTCAGGACGATGCAGTTGACATCAGCGCGAGTGGAGGCCCAATCGAGGGCTAGGCACAGCTCTCGCAGGCTGTCTGTGGTGTAGGAGTTGTACTGAGTTGGGTTATCGAGCCAAATCCAAGCGTCGAACAGACTTTCGACAACGCTCCCAGCGGGTCTTGACAGGGGGCGCATCTCGACATGAATGTGTTCGAAGTCCGCGTGCTCGGAGAAGGCGTGCCTGTTGGCGTCTTTGGGGGCGTCTGAAAATGCGGGGGCGCTTGCTGTCATGTGTTCACCTGCTTGGGGTCTCCGCGGGCGACAAAGGCAGCATGCTCGGCGAGCGATGCAGCGAGTTCGCGATAGCGGAGAGTGTTCGATGTGCCTCCCAATTCGAGTTCTGCCTCATCGAATCTGATGTTCAGCTCGATCTCGTCGGAGTCAGAGAGTACAGTCTCGCCCAATGGGAAGAGGATCTGGTTCTCCTTGGCGATGTGCTGGGTCAGCAGTTCGCAGTAGTCCCTCGCTGCCCTGGCTAGCTGATCTGGAGATTGATTTGCCACCGCCGCCTCCATGCGGGAGACGCAGTCCCTTCCCATCACATGCTCGTTCAGCATTACGGCAACGGGACCGTATTCTCGGCTGAGCCCCCTCCTAGAGTACATCTCGAAGAGCTGTCCCTCTTCCTTCTGATGATGCAAGCCATCGGCGAAGTTTCGGATGAAATCGATGGCATCACGCCAGAACGGCTCATCCACTTCTCCTCTAGCGGATGCGGAATCGGCCATGGTTCCCATGGAATCAATCGTTTGGAGGATAAGTTCGTGTTCGTCCATCAGCCTCTTCGTGCTCCTCCTCATCGCCACTCACCCTTCCATGACTCATCAGGGACTAAAATGACCCTCTTGCCGCCTGCTCCCTGATGGATTGAGTCGAAGACGTCCTCAATCTCAGAAAGCTTCCTCATCTCGGTGGTCGCACTCAGATCGACAGCGCCTGAGAGTACCCTATCGAGCAGTTGCGGGTACAATTCTGGTTGACAGCCCCAGTTTCCGAACGCCTTGGCATCGTGAGCCATCAAATTGGACAAGCGGATGCTTACCTTGTCCATCGTGAAGCCGACCACGGCTAGTGTGCCGCTGGGCCCTATAAGATCGAAAGCGAGCGTTTGTCCGGAGGGATTGCCACTGCACTCGAAAATCTTCCAACCACTGCCTCCCCAGCCTTCCGACGAGGCCAACTGACGCAACCAGAAACGAATCTCTCTGCTTGATTCCCCCGAGACATCGCGGACCTGTTCGAACCCCAGCTCCCTCATCGAAAGTAGGCTAGCAGGGCTGACATCGAGGCAAGTGACGTGCGCGCCCTGAGAGCGGGCCAGCTGTGCGCAGTAGCCTCCGACCCCTCCGCAGCCTACTATGACTGCTACGTCCCCCTCACTGACCTCTGCCCTGAGAATTGCCTGCCATGGTGTGCTGACAGCGTCGGCAACGACGGAGAGCAATGCAATTTCTCCTCCGTATGACTCCGGTATGGGTACCAACCACCGGGAAGGTACCCTGATGTGGCTGGCGAAGCCACCATCGATGTCATTCCCAGGCATCATCTGGCTTCGGCAGACGTTGCTTCGATTGCTATTGCAGTCCTCACACTCCCCGCACGGGAGCACGGCAGGAATGACCACTGACTTGTCGAGCCACGGTGCCGCTGATTGACTGACTGCTACTACCCTGCCTGAGATCTCGTGTCCCAGAATCAGGGGGAGAGGGTGCTTAGTGCGAACCCCATCGTAGTGGAAGCCGAGGTCCGTGTGACAGACGCCGCACCCAGCGACCTCCACGAGAACCTCACCGGGAGAGAGGTCACTCGGGTCGAGGGTCCAGGATCTCATGCGCGGGGGAGCGCCGACCTCGGCCAATTCCCAGCCCTTGATTTGAAAGACGTCCTGAACGGCCTGCAACTATCACACCTCCTCTTCATTCGACCTGTCAGACTGCCATTCTGGGTCTCGCTTCTCGAGGAAAGCGGTCAGCCCCTCGGTGTAGTCCGGATGGAGAATCAAATCAGTTAGGAATCGCTCTCCCATACGCCTGTGTCCGACCGTGTGCAGCAGAGTGTCGAGGGAGCGGAGGTTGCGTAGCGCCATCTCGACCACCTGCGGTGGGTTGGATAGTATCGGAGCGAGCATTTCCATCGATTCCCGCATGAGGTCCTCGTTGCGGACGCACTTGCTGACAAGACCGGTATCTGCTGCTTCCTGACCCGAAATCGGGGTACCGGTGAGAATCATCTGCTTCGCTCTGCGCATACCGACTAACGAAGGCAATTGCAGCATTGCGAACGGGGGATAGCATCCCACGGTTATCTCGGGTATTCCGATTCTGCTATCCTCACTGGTCACGACAAAGTCGCAGGCCAGTGCCACCTCGGCACCCCCTCCAAGGCAGATTCCATGTACTGCGGCGAGAGTGACGAGCGGAGTATTTCCCAGTCTCTCAAGGAGATCAGTCATCCCCCCAATCATCCCGGTGGCCTGATCGGGCAGGTGCTCCTCTATGGAAGCCCCAGCGCTGAACCCCTTGGTTCCGGAGCCGGAGATGACCATTGCGCAGCAACTCGTGTCTGCCTCTGCCTCGTCGAGGGCCTGTATGAGGACCGAAATCACCTTGGAGTCAATGATATTTACAGGGGGATTCTCTATCTCCACCACTAACACGGAGCCTTCTCTTTTCGAGTTGGCTACACTGCTCACGCTAAGGCCTCGGGCCATTCTGGTGCCTGTTGGCACAGAATCTGATGCGCGAACATATTCGGATTCGCCCGAATCTGGATCTTCCGTGGGGCCCCTAGTCCAAATCGCCCAGACTCCGTTTGGATGCGCCTCCAAGCATGCCTCGCAATCAGAACCTCGTAACTCGTCCCTGCACTCTGTCTCCAATCTGACCTCCTTGCCCAAGGACTCGAAGACGCTTACCATTTCGGAGAGTCTTGGATCAGATGCCGAGAACTGCTTGGTCCAGCCCTCTGAGGTCAAATCCGCTTCACGGGACTCGGTCGGCGCGAGGGGGAGTCTCATCATCCCCCCCTCTTCTTCTCCAACCTTTGCGATGCCAGAGTCGCCGCTCCAATCGCACCTGCGTACTGGACGAGGTCACCCTCGGGAACGTTCACCCCTCCTCCAATCTTCTCGGTGAGGACGTCGGTCATCGTGGGGAATCTCATTATCCCCCCGATTAGGGTATATTCGGGCTCCATCTTCACTCTCCTCATCAGTTGCAGGGAGCGCCCTACGAGAGACTGCATGGCCCCGTTCATGATGTCCGATGGGGCAGAGCCGATGGTGAGCTGGTTGATCACCTCGGACTCAGCGAAGACAGCACAGACCCCTGATATCTCAACAGGCACGGTGGAGGAGGCGGCCAGTGGGCCGATCTCTTCTGTGGAGTAGTTCATGTATCGTGCTGTCTTCTCTAGGAAGGCGCCAGTTCCTGCTGCGCACTTGTCGTTCAGTCTGAACGACTTCACCTTGACTCTCTCGTCGAGCTTGCTCGCCTTCATGGTCTGACCACCGATGTCGAGCACCGTCCTAGTACCGGGGAAGAACCAGTGAGCCCCACGGGCTGCAGATGTCAGAGAGGTGACTGTGACGTCTCTGAACTCGACTTGGTGGCGTCCGTACCCAGTGGAGATGGTATAGCCCACGTCGGATTGGGAAAGGCCCGCTTCGGAGAGGACCTGTTCGAAGGTTATCTGGGCTGCTACATCCAGTTTGAACCCGGTGGGGCACATGGCCCGCCCGGCTATGTTCCCGCCCTCGTCGAGCAAGACCGCCTTGGTGTAGGTCGATCCGACGTCGATTCCCGCTACGTGGGTCATGCCATCGCCTCCTGCGCAGAGCGTGCTCTGTCCATGGCGTACAGGGCGGCGCCGAGAGCACCCATGAAGTGCGATTCCTCACTGACGTTCATCTCCAGTTCGAGATTCTCATTCAAGACGTGAACCATCCCGAGGTTCCTAGCTACTCCACCGGTGAAGGATACCTCCTCGTCAATGCCGACCCTGCGCAGGAGCCCGATTGAGCGGGAGCTGATTGACTGGTGGACTCCCATCAAGATGTCTTCAATCTTCTTGCCCTTGCCAAGCCAAGAGAGGATCTCTGTCTCTGCGAACACAGTGCATGTGGTGCTGATTCTGACGGGTTTAGTGGCTCTTAGGGCCGTTGGCCCGAGGTCGTCGAGGGGAATGTCGAGCGCGGCAGAGGCGGCTCCGAGAAAACGCCCGGTCCCGGCCGCGCACTTGTCGTTCATGCAGAAGTCGACAATCTCCCCTGTTTCGCTGACTGCAATTGCCTTGGTGTCCTGGCCCCCCATGTCGATTACAGTCCTCGTTCCGGGAAACATGTGCACTGCTCCCCTGCCGTGGCAGGAAATCTCAGTCACCTGATCATCTCCGAAAGTCACCTTGTAGCGGCCGTATCCGGTACCGATGACGTACGACACGTCATCAGGAGCCAGCCCCGCGTCCCCGAGGGCGAGGGCGAAGGAGTTCTCGGCCGCCTTTACTACATCAGCACCGGTATCTATGAGAGAGCGACCTAGGATTGCCCCCTCCTCGTCGATAATCACGGCCTTGGTCTGAGTGGAGCCAACATCCACACCGGCAACGTGAATCATTGGGCAGCCTCCTGCAAACGAGTCGCCTTCCTCATCTCTATGCCCTCGAAGAAGGCATCGACCCTGTTCTTCATCTGAGCCACCGAGATGACTCTCTTGTCCATCATGTCCGACTCGATGAAAAGACTGGGCAAATCGGTCTTCTCCATTAGTTCTCGTCGATTATCTGCAAGTCCTGTAGAAATTGTCCTACAACTCTTGATTGGATGGTAAACCACACCTTCTATCCCAAAATCATCTAGATTTTCCAGCAGAACCTGTTCAGGATGGAACATAGAGTCCATTGCATCACGTACATGGATCAGAGTGACCTCTGCTAGAGAATCTAGAGGGTCTTCAAGATCGTACTGAACACCTAAGTTGTTGCCACCCGAGGCGAACCAAAGATAGGTCGAGATAACGAATACCCCACCCCAGTCCGTGAATAGTTCGCTGAATTCTTTGAAGATGGGGTAGCATGGCACTCCAATGAAGGCAAGACGATGCCTCTCCTCCTTTGCCGCTCCGATGCGGTTCTCATTCATCCAACGCTTCTCTTCGAGTAGCCTCTCAAAATACTCCGCGCCTTCCTCGGTCCCACGCCAGACGTTGTTCACACTAAGGTATACAGTTCCGTCAGACAGGGCATTGAATACTGCAGGTCCTTTCTTGTTGCACTCAAGAATCCCCTTCCAAGCCGCAGACATCCTGTTCGAGTACTCCAAGTTCTGTTTGAGTCTCTCAATGTCGAACTCCTTTCCGGTGATTTCTTCGCAGGTTTGGATTAATTCATCGATTTGAGCCCTGACATAGCGCTTCTCGGTCTCAAACTGTGGGTCGCCGGGCCAAGACTGGGTTCCTTTGGCACGAGTACCTGGTATATCCAGTGTGAAGAGGGGGGTATCGAACATCCTCCCCCACATCTCCCCCCACTTGAGATAGGTGTTACACGCATTGGTCAGCAGAGCCAATCCAGGCTTTGGTAGCCTTCCTAGGGGGTGTTCTCCCCCTCTCGATTGTATTGCGTAGTCAGCCTTGACGTAACCGCAGATGTCGGGCGAATATCCGTGGTCCTCCGCCTCATTCAGAAGATCGGCCGATTTTCTTCTGACTGCAGTTTGGAGCGAGGTTATCTCAGGCATCACTATTGGCATGTCAAAGGCGTGAAGAATCTCCGCAAGACTGCCCATGACGAAAACATATGCAGCCGATTTTCCCTCATCGGATGCTTGATTCAAGCCCTGGAACCACTTGCGGAACAGTTCCGAACCTTCTCTGTTCCCTCTCCTCATCATTTCGTTCTGTACTTCTGCACTCATATTTTCACTTCAATCAAACAATATGTTCTCCACGAATGTCTCCAACTGAATTTCTAGATGATCGAAGGTAGTCATGTTCTCCTCGAATTCACTGACAAAGAAAGGGATACCTTCCGCCTCGAGCATGTGGATGTAATTCACCTGCTCCTCAAGACCAGGCTCGCACATCTTGGCGGCGGTGACAATGACCGCATCGGCCTCAGCCTCGCGCACGCGCTCGAGAAGCATCCTCTCCTTCGGCTTATTCAAATCATGTTGAACGGGGCTGTAGGACGATTGATCGATGTAGGCGGAGGCTAGAGCTGCCACCGGATCCTCACCAGATTCGACATCTTCTGTAATCCAACGAAGTCCAATGAGAAGGTCATCATCAACCACATAGCAGGACTGCCCAATTGTCCTCAGGAGATCGAGTGGGGGCTGCTCACAGAACCCACCCTCGAAGACTACTCTGATTCTGTCTTGTTTACGTGACGGCCGACTGGGCAACAGAGAGAGAACATAGGATAGCAACTCATTGTGTTCCTCCCTTGGCATGAATCCGGCCAGCCGAATCAAGGTATACGCTTCATCAGCAGTTATCACCCAAGGCAACTCCCTCTTGATATCGTACAGACGCCTTAGCAGCATTCGATTTTCATTGAAGACGGCGATTGAGTTCCGCAATGCATCATCAGTGATCTCTCTACCAGATACCTTCTCAATTTCTCCTCTTAGCCTAGAGTACTCGTCTGTGAGATATTGCTTAGAATAGGCTGAATTGGGGTTCTGCGGCAGATAGAGAATCTGACAGGGATAGTCGAAGTTACGCCCCCAAATCGCTCCGAGATTCCTAGCCGCATCGCAGATTGGATGGGTGACGAACATGTCGAGGACCAAACGTCCACTGAGTGCCTGTTCGAGATTGGTCTTCATGATTGAACAGAGATACGAACCGAAACGGCCGTCGGACAATCTGGGTTCGACCGTGGCTCCCGCCATCTTCACAGGCAACATACCAGCTGCGTGTGCGAACTCTTCAGGAAAGTATACTTGGAAATGCCCAAGGACCTTGCCTCCACCTTCACGCCAGGCCTTGACAGTTGGCCATGAGGAATCGTCAAGAGTCTCTCGACACAGCCATAGCACCTGATCGATAGATTCGCCCCTCCATCCCTCCAATGTTTGAATTCTCGAATCGCTGCTGAACTGAATGTGCATTTCAGCGCCCATGTCGCTGAATCGCTGTGAAATATGT
>DAUV01000118.1 GCA_002505325.1 Euryarchaeota archaeon UBA623
CAGTGCCATATCCCTGGACGGTCATCCTCTACCTTGTCCACCCTCATCATGTGCAGCGTCGAACCTGATACACGGTCGAAATCGGCCCTCGAAACCGCAGCTTCGGCCGAGAAGTTGGCCGAGGCTACTCCAGCGGATATCCTGTCTACTCCTTTGGTAGTGACCATTGGAGAAAGTGAAAGAGTCTTGCTCTCTCCTACATTCAGTCTACCTATCTCCCATGAAATTGACGATTCGGAGACGCTGTAATCTTGGCCATCGGGAATGTCGAAGTTCTCTGGAAAGTCCCTGCTAACCTCTACCTCAAACAGAGGTACTGGAGAGACGTTCTGAACCTCAATATGCATCTCAATCTCTTGAGGCTCTGTAGAATATATCAGCGACAGACTATCCTCTTGATCTCTCTCAGGATTAGTGTCCATTACCTCCTTGAGGACTAGCATCCTCGGTCCACTGGCCGAATACGGAATCACTGTCTCCTCGGTAGCTTCGAGTTCGCGTACCGAGATTGAACGACCTCCGATGTCCGTGGAGTCAGTAGAGGAAAGCAGGACCTCGATATCCCAGGCCCTGTGCTTCTTGCTCGAATTCCTCAGTATCAACTCTCCTTCTATAGACTGCCTCCTGACCGATCCATCCGGGTTTAGAGTCGATGTCTCAATCTCACTCAAAGTCGCGTGTAGTTTGTCTCCCGGTATCGCGTCCACTTCAGTTGCTGACCTCAAGTGAGGATGGGTTGCTGCTGCAACAACGGGCTTTGACAGATTCTCGGCTATTTCTTTGGAAGCGTCGACAATCTCACTGGAAACTTCTACAATTCCTTCAACCGCTGAATCTACAGCACTACTGGCAGAGCCGATGGCGAGTTCTCCAACAACTTCAGAGCCGGCCTCAAAGACTTCATCCGCGACATCTTCGACAGCATCCTTCAGAGCAGAGAGTGAATCTTGCAAGGAAGTTGTTTCCTCTGGCACGCCTTCTGGTTTGGACTCATTCGGCTTGTCAAAGCCTAGTGGAAGGGGTGGCGGAGAATCTAATCCGGGCGGCGGCGGGGGCACTTCGGAATCTGATTCAGATTCTGAGACAATCTCTCTGTCTTCGAGTTCCATCACGCCGGGCGGAGGCGGGGGGGGCTGTGGCATCTGCCTCTCCTCGGAGTCCTCATCTACTGCCTCCTCGAAGCCGGGAGGAGGGGGAGGGGGGAATCCAGGAGGTAGAGGAGGAGGGTCTTCTGACATGGCACGGTCACCCCGATGGGTGGTCACGGACAGCGCTTGGATTGGTATAACCATTCCTTGTCGGGCTTCGAGTTGAATCTAGGCTTCACGAATGGTTGAAGTTCTCTCGCCTATCGGCGAGAGCGTGAGCAGTCAAGACGGTACGGCCCCTCCAGTGCTATTCGTAGTGGGTACAGCCGGTGCAGGCAAGAGTTCTCTCGTCACCGCTTTCCAGAGGTGGGCTAGATTTCTCGAGGTCGATGCTCTCGCTATCAACCTCGATCCTGGTGCTGAGAAAGTGGATTACGACACAGAGTTTGATGTCAGGGAGTTGATTTCTCTGTCCGATGTAATGATTGAGTACGAACTTGGCCCCAACGGAGCCCAGATTCTAGCTGCCGACTTGGTGGCGTCTCGGGCTGACGAAGTCTTCGATGAGATTGAAGGGTTGTCATGCGACATGCTAATTGTAGACACTCCGGGGCAAGTGGAGTTATTCGCCTTCAGAGAGGCCTCGAGCCATCTAGTGAGTGTCATAGGGCAAGGTAGGGCCTGTTTGATCTTCCTCTTCGATCCGATGCTCTCCCAGACGCCCAGTGGCTTCGTTTCGCAGATGCTGCTCTCGTCGATAGTTCACTTCAGACTTGGACTGCCGACTGCCAACTTCCTCTCTAAGTCCGATCTGCTGGAGCCTGAAGCCCTCGAGAGAGTGCTGGATTGGGGCGAGAATCTCGATATTCTCGAGGCTGCCTTGTATGAAGAGTCGGCTCAACAGGCTCTGGACGCGCACTCAGGGAGTCAGAGAGCAGAGTTTGCGATAGGCCAGTTGAGGATGATGCAGCACGCCTCGATACAACCAGGATTGACCCCTCTCTCCAGCGAGAATGAAGAGGGACTCGCTGATGTGCTGACCTTCGCTCAGACCATATTCGGAGGCATGGCAGATACGAGAGACGGGTACGCAGGAGACATTGAGCATGAACGAGGCTGAGGCGAAGAGTAGCCTGATGGCGATAGACGATATTAGCGACGAGTTGGCTGCGATTATAGATTGGGCAATAGCATTCAAGCACGGCGGCGACTTCAATTTAGACTTCAAGCCCCTTGAGGGGATGTCTATTGGCTCAATCTACGAGAAGCCTTCTACCAGAACTAGGGTGTCCTTTGAAGTGGGAGTCAGCAGACTTGGAGGGCAACCACTGACACTGCTTTCAAATGATATCCAATTGGGCAAGAGCGAGTCAATCGCCGACACTGCAGCGGTGCTATCACGCTTCCTAGATGGAATCACATACAGGTGCTTCAATCACGCCGACGCCGTAGAGCTCGCTGAGCATGCAACGGTACCTGTAATCAACGCCCTATCTGACCTACACCACCCGTGCCAAGCAGCAGCCGATCTAATGACGATAGTTGAACACGGAGACAGAGTGAACGGCCACATAGCTTGGGTAGGAGATGGTAACAACGTGTTCCACGATCTGTTACTCGCTGGCATCACACTGGGTTACGATGTACACTACGCAACTCCCGTGGGCTTTGAGCCTGATAAGTCGGTTATGGGCAGAGCTCGCAAGATAGCCGCGCAGACAGGCGCAGCGATTCTTGGTTCTAATAATCCCGTTGAGGCGGTCAGCGGCGCTGGAGTAATCTACACAGACATCTTCGTATCTATGGGAGAAGAACACATGGAGAGTAAGGCGAATGCTTTCCAGGGTTTTCAGGTCAACAAAGAGTTGGTCGCCCATGCCGACCCCGACTGCCTGTTCATGCACTGCCTCCCTGCTCATCGAGGCGAAGAGGTGACTGACGTGGTCATAGACTCCCCCAACAGTGTAGTTTTCGACCAAGCCGAGAACAGGATGTGGGCCCAGATGTCTCTCCTTACCTACTTATGCAACAATGATGCTTGGCACGCTTACAAGGAACTTGAGTGACTACGCAAGAAGCGAACTGCCAAGGAAGGCTGCTAGGGTCAAATACATCGATTTCTTGATTAATTGCTGTGCTGCATGGTCCTCAGATGTCATAAGTTTACCTTTTACCATGAATAGGAGAATAACAGCGGGGATCACTCCTACCAAGTGCAGTTCGGGAAAGACACCAATGCCGAAGGGAACGAGTAGCGATACCAGCGTCAACAAGAGGAGGATCCATGCAACCATCCGAGCCTTCTCTGGTCCAACTCGCATGGCGTATGTATTCCTACCTTCATCGCCCTCCATGTCCTCAATGTCCTTGACAATCTCTCTCGCTAAGCTGTACAGCACCCCCACGGTGAACATCGCCCAAGCACGCTCGTTGAACGGCTCGAATACTCCTGCAGCCCCAAACAGGACAACCATTCCTACTGAGAGACTGATAGCGATGTTGCCAGGAAGGCCTCTCTCCTTGAGTCTCAGACTATATGAGCCAGTTGACTCATAATTAGTCAATAAGAAAAGCGCTCCGAGCCATATCACAAGAGCCGGGTACCATCCTTCTACTCCTTCTTCCATATCTCCAGCGATACTCATAGCACCTACGATTGAGATTAGTGAAACTGTCATCATCAGGGCTATCCCCCTCTTGGCTGATATCTCCGAAATTGCTCCTGACGGGAGGGGCCTACTGGGGCGGTTGACTATATCGATTTCAAGATCAAGGTAGTCGTTGAGGGCGTTCCAAGAACACATAAACGACCAGACTGAGATAGCCTGTAGTGCCGTAATCCATGCGAGTTGGGCCTCCGGTAGACCTCCAAGTGCGAGCATGGAGCCGAGTAGTACGCCAAGAAGGCCTGTGGTCGAGTTTCCAGCCCTGAAAAGGACCCACCACGAACCCATCGCACCGCTACTGCTCACGGCCTGACTCACGGCCCCTCTGCCTTGATTGCTTCCCTCGGTCAGGAAGTAGCTTGTACGGCTTGTCGTGCGAGGCCCCAGATACAGACGGTGTACGTACTCCCTCTGAACTGTCCACGCACATGTCCAACCTTTGAAAATCGGATGTCCTTGGCCATGATATTACCAACTTGATTCATGGTAGCACCCCAGCGGAATCTGCCATTGAGGTGATCGAATATCTCGACTGTGTTCGCAGTTTCATTCTCCTCGAGGTAAATTCGCACCTCTTCGCGGAGACGTTGTGTCCTAGACATCAGGCCACCACCGTAGGAGTGGCTTGACTCGCACGCAACCTATCGTGTAGACCCTGCCAGCTTGAGGGACTCACATTGATCTGTGCAACTAGGTGTGGCATAGGTTTCCATGAGTCGTGGCCAGAGACCACTCCGGTTGCGCTGACAAGCGTCTGGTCTAGTGACCCGCGTGTGGTTACGTTCATTCTTCGCAGGGTTGCCAGTGAGACTACCTTGCATGGCTCTGGACGCTTTCTGTAATGGAGCGTTGATGTGACGTCTTGTTGTCCGTTCATGGAGGTATGTCATGACTTCCACATATCAAGCGAGGCACTAGTCCCGAGGGGTGAAAGTGAAAGTGAATAAAATCGTAAATCAGGCTCTCAACCCATTGTTTTCTTAAGCGGACAGCCAGTCGCTGAGAACCACGCTCGTGTAGTGTAGTTCGGTCCATCATGACGGACTCTCGATCCGTCGACCCGGGTTCAAATCCCGGCACGAGCACCA
>DAUV01000019.1 GCA_002505325.1 Euryarchaeota archaeon UBA623
GACAACATAGGCTGCGTTATCTGCTGCGTTGCCTTGGTACCACTCGGCGATTGTCATAGTAATCTCTCCATACGCGCCGATTCCATCCTCCCTATCTATCGAGAATGAGAGTGTAGAGTCGAACACACTATCTCCGTCATAGGTGATTGAGACATCGGCCGAGTCAACGGAAGATCCGAACAAGGCGCCAGACTCACGGATTGTCAAGGTAAGTTCAGTAGCGTCTTCCGAGAGCTCGGATTCAGTGATTGTAATCTCACCTGAAGACAGGCTCATGGCAGCATACGGTGAGGCTGCAAGTAGAATGTATACGACCGCAATCACGGCGGTCTGCTTCCGACCCATGGCATTCCAGACCAAATAGAAAGATCCGGCGAACATCAGTATTGGAAATATGCCAGCGAAGGAATAGTCACTCTGAATGCCAGGGCTGGAAACTATCCAAGATAGTACGAGTGCGACGGCACCCAGACCGGCGCCCTGCTTCATTGGTCCCGACATCATCCCAGTGCGTTCGGGTTCGGCCACATCGGCCACGACTACGGCAGCGCCCTCGTCATGGGACTGTTGCTCAATGGCCTTCTGTAGCAGACCGCCGTTACCCATAGGAGCGCCTCATAGACAGTACGCACGTCACGCGCGTGGGTTATCAACCCGTTGACGGCAGGTCGCTTCGTAGTGGCGGCGGTTTAGAACAGGCGCGCATCGAGGACTTTTGGCTCATCCGAATCATTGTCCTCATCGTCCTCATCATCCCGATACCTGCCGGCAATAGCAGCAGCAGCGAGAGTCGTAATCATCAGGGTTCCCATCAACTCGAACCCTGGTAGGTACACTCCTCTGATGTATATCGTCATGGTCTGCACCTGATAATTCGGAAGACCTTCAGTTCTGACCGAGTATTCAGAAGTGGCTTTGAACTGCAAAGAGAAATACTTGTCAGTCCAACCCTGATTCTTAGGAGTCCTCATCTGTACCCTAATCTTCTCAGCAGGAGCCATCGATTCTATCTCAACCGAGACTAATGGAATACTGAGTTGGAAGCCCTCGTCATTCAGTTCGTCGTAATTCTCAACGCCGACGTTGAACCTGTCCATCGCATTGCCGTCATTGTAGACATCGAACACAATCATGTAGTCGACTTTCGGCCTGAGCTGCAGGAAAGCGACCTCGGAGGCCACTCGCAGGCGGCTGAACTGCCTAATGATTGCCAGCACCTTGTAGGTGGTGGGAGTCCCGACCCAGGTGATCCCATCGGCCTGAACGACCTCAGCTGTGATTGAGATAATCTGTGAACCCTCAGGCATCCTCAATTCGGCGCGAGCAACCACTTGGAATGAGACGTCGGACTGAGCACCGACAGTCATCGAGGCAGGGCCAGCTGCGGCCAGAGAGCCGGACTGAATCTGAACATTGACCTTCTCCTGATGGATAGTCGGGTTCTCCAAGGTGCAATCGATGATGGTGACTCTGGTTGCCCCTGGATAGACGTCGATGGGCTGCGGCTGTTGGCAACTCAGAGTGATGTCTGGTACAGGCCCTTGGGCCTGAACCGCGGCTGCCCCCACCCAAGTACTGAGGAAATACACAGCCAGAATCATCAGGGCGGGTCGAACCGAACGAGCCTTCGTCATTGTCTATGAGGCCCCCTCGGACCGTATTTGAGGCTTCGCACCAACTGGACCATGAAACGGCCATTGCAGCGTTGTGCTATTTGAGTGGTGGACCCGACCGGATTTGAACCGATGGCCACTCGGTTATGAGCCGAGCGCTCTAACCAACTGAGCTACGGGTCCCTGCATCTCTCGTGGTGCTTTGTGAAATGAACCTTGTCTTCCCTTCGCGAGACGAGAATAGGCATCGCGCGCTCTCAACCTTGAAGCGCTAGGCCCGCTCGTGGGGACTCATGGCGAAACTATGGGTGATGTTTTTCACATCGCTTCTGCTTGTCTCGGCGATGAATTTCTACGCTGTGATAAGGGAGCCGGATATGATAGAGATAGATGAGATACGGAACTACCCTCGTGAGACCGTGAAAATAGAGGGTGTGCTGACAAGTTACATACGCGATCCGTATGGAGAAGGGGCAGACCGGATTGACCTGCAGGTCCAGGAGATCGGTGGGCATTCGGTGGCGAAAGTTCGTTGGAACGTTGACTGGACCAATGAGGTACCGTCGATTGGAACCGTGGTCACTGTCGAGGGCGAGGTATCAGAGTGGAATGGAAGAATATGGTTGCAGTCCAATGGCTACGGTGCTATCATCGCTAGGGATCAGACAATAGAGTTCACCGAAACCAAGCTGGTCGAGGTCGGACAGAACCCGCAGGCTTATGCCAATCAGTCGATTACTCTGGACGGTTGGCTCAGCGAGTCCCTCGCTCCAGATGTGACATACCACTCACTGTATGTGATGGATAATCAAGTCTACGGTGGCGCGGACCACCTGCTGTATATGCAGGTTGAGGGTCGCGTCATGGAGTGGGTTGAGGCCGGTAGTCACGTCATCGTGAACGGTTGGCTACAGTTCGACGAACGTTCCTACCGCTGGAGGCTACTGGTGCAGGCCACCGAGATTGAGGTACTGTCCCAAGGCGAGACTCTCTATCTCAACTGGGAGATTGAGCCGTACACCATGACCTACGAGGTCGGTAAACTGGTTGTCATAGATGGAACTGTAGCTAGCGATGGTGACGAATGGTGGATTGAGGGAGATGCACCTACAGACCGTCTTTGCATGCTACCATCTCCAGAGGATATGGTGGGCGACATAGTCGGAGAGATGGGGGACTGGGGCGGCAGGCTTGCATGGTCTACTGATGAGGCAGAGGTCTGCCTAGACCGGGGCTACATCGAGGCGCTGCAGCACCCTGCAGGCCAGTTCGGCGACGATATTATGGCAATGAAAGCCATCGTTGAAGACCCGTTCACCTATGTTGGCAGTAGCTATCAATTCGAAGGTTGGATTACCGATCCAATCTCTCCTGACTACGACAAAGGATACGTTGGCGATGGGCCCGGCTACTTTGACAGAGACACCAAGCTCAGAATAGAATTCGTGGGTGAACACGCTGAGTGGATTGAAGCCGATCAGGCGATACGATTCAACGCGACGGTGCTGTGGTCGGAATCAGAGGGTAGGCTGGTCCTAGAGGCACGCTCTTGGCTTCTTGGTGAAGCGCCTGCCCCATCGATGCTCAACTGGGGTGATGGTTACAACTCGTGGAAATGGGACCTCAGTAAACTGGTCCAGATAACTGGTGAAGCAGTAATGGATGAGAATGGTAACCAGTGGATTTCACGCTCAGGATCTAATGAACAGGTGTGCCTACTCGGGGATGGCACTGAAGCCAGCCAGCAGGAACAGATTGGAGAGCCCATCGAATGGACGGGTAGGTTGACTATGACCGAGGACTCGATTGGGAATTCCGCTCAGTTCTGCATCGATATTCGTTGAGGTGATTCAATGGACCCGGTGATGCTCGACTTCGGATGGCTGATTGCCTCCTATCTGTTCGGCATCATGCTGGGTTGTCTGACCGGGCTAATTCCTGGGTTTCACGTCAACAATGTCGCCCTGATAGCACTGAGTCTCTCGCCAGTGGCAGTCGCCATCGGTATTCCTTTGGACGCTGTTGCTGGCATCATCGTCGCCTGTGGTACTGTGCACACATTCCTGAACTACATCCCTAGCGCTCTAATCGGCGCGCCGGACGACAACATGGCTCTCGCCTTACTCCCTGGACACCGTATGCTAATCTCAGGCCAAGCCGCGCAGGGTGTGGCCTACTCTGCGCGCGGCTCGCAGATGGGGATGCTGATGTCGATACCTCTGCTGATAGTGGCAAGACTGCTTTTCGGAGAGGACCCGGGGCTGGGTCTTTACGAGTCCAGTCGCGATGTCCTGCCTTGGTTGCTTCTGATTATCTCAATATTCCTCATCATGACCGAGACGACTCGTCTGTCATGGCCCGAGTGGAGTCAGCGACTGACAAGCAGGCTGGTCTTCCCACTTCCTCGTAAGATTGAGTTTAATATCCCCCTTGGGAAGTTCAATATCCATCGCAGATGGGAGAATTTCGACCTAAGGCTCGGCAGCAGCTCAAGGACTGCTGGAATGCTCGCTGCGACGTCCTTCTTCCTTCTCACTGGATTCTATGGATGGGCTGTTTTTGAGTTGCCTGGGCGGTCCCCGATAGGAATGCCCTCGGCCACACTGCTATTCCCAGGTCTGGCCGGGCTGTTCGGGATTGCCAACCTGATTGACATCTATGTTACGACCTCTGAGATTCCCCCTCAGGAGGCCAACTGGGAGATGCCTCCAATGAAGCCCCTCGCGATTCCTACTTTCCTGTCTGCCATCGTCTCCTCAGTCATGGCCATCCTGCCCGGGATGACCGCTGCACAAGCCACAGTTGTCGTCATGAGCATGCGTAACCTGTGGGGTAGACTGACTGATCCGGATTACATCCCGGCCGACTTTGAGCATGGGATTCAACCAGATTTCACGCCGAAGGCATCGCCCCTCGACATCGACGAACTCGACGAACTCTCGGACGAGGAGAGGGAGATTTTTGAGGGCGTGCTAACCGAAGCCGGAGTCAGTCCCGATCTCGACTTGGGGGCTCAGAGCCAGCAACAGGATCTCGAGGTCATCGCCGTTTTGTCCTCAGTCAACACCGCGGTCACGGTGATGGTTCTAGGCTTCCTTTACATGGTGGGTAGGCCGCGCTCAGGGGCTGCCCTCGCCCTCAACATGATGTATCCAATCGATATGTGGAACGCCGTCGATCCTCCGGCGGATTTCATCAGGCTGTTGGGCATCACGATTGCTTCCGGACTGTTCGCGGTTCCAGTAATGATCAAGGTCGGCAAAGGGATGCTGAAGATGCACGAAATCGTGCCTCTGCGCACAGTTGTTTTCACGGTCACAGGATTCATCTCTATACTCGTCTGGCTATCAACCGGATGGATAGGCTTGGGAGTCCTAATCATCGGCACCGCGATGGGGCTGATGCCGCCACGTATTGGGATCCGACGCAGCCATGCGATGGGCATTATCCTAGTTCCAATAATGATGTACACGTTCGCGCGCGAATTCGACGGATTTGGCTTCATTTGAGCCTCATAGACTAGTTTCTTCAGATTTGAATAGTAGTGCAACACTTATCTCACAAACCCATGTGTGCGCGCGTAGAGAGTGCATACCATGAACCGCAACAAAACGATAGCAATGATGCTCACAGGAATAATACTGGTCAGCCTGAATATGTTCGTCCTGACCGGCGTAGTGGCAAGCAACGTCCAAGCTGGAGTCGAGGAACTGATTGTCGACGGAAGGGACGATGCTTC
>DAUV01000051.1 GCA_002505325.1 Euryarchaeota archaeon UBA623
CCAAAATTCATGGTCGAGCATATTAGCCACGAATACGATGATAGATTAGTGAAACTACAGATCTGGGACTGTGGTGAAATAGATCCCGATTCGATAAGGCTGGTTGAGCACGATGAGGCCAGATGGCTTTCGGCAGACGAACTGCTGGATGTCAAGTGGTTGCCAGCCGACCTTCCAATAATCGAGAGGTGGAAGCGCGAGGGCATCCCCCGGACCTAGTCCTCACCAATCGTTCGTCTCCCCTTTCGGTCAAACCATTCTACAGGTTCGCCGCCGTCATCCATGGATAATTCGTCACCGACACTGCGCGGAATGGAATCGCGACCCGCATGCCAAGTCTGTTGCTCCAGCCAGTCTGCAAGGTCATCTCCAGTCAGACCAATCCTCATCTCTCCACCAATACTCCTGTCCCCTATTACGAATGATGCCTTGCCTGCGAGAGCAGCCTGACGGGACAGGGAGAAACCCGTTGAGTCCCCATCTAGCTCCAGAGTCATTGCATCTAGGGCAGTATCTAGGATTCTTTGATTCCTAATTGCCTTGAGTAGAGTATCTAGGGAGTCAGACGAACCAGTCATCATACCCGCCACCCTCTCGTTAGGGAAGGCAGAGTTCTCTGGTATTCTGTCTGGACTCCAATCGGGAAACATCTCTCTGACAGCGTCCACCACTCGCTGTGGTTCCTCGTGCGGCTGCACGACCGTGGAGACACTAATCAGAGGGGGCACGAGCCTTCGTGTGTGCCTTTGGCCATGAGTTCTCTGCATCCAAACGCTCCCGTGAACGCGAATGATTCAAACGATGTGGGATTGGGCCTGAGGCATGGCTCAGCGATCACAGATGCTAGGAGGGGCCCTCCTTCTCGCCCCAACTATGTGCGTCGTAGCTCTACGCTACGGCTCTGACGCTCTTGAGGAAGTCATCTCACAGGATAGCACTCTGAGGTACTCGATTCACGCCCTCGCTCTTTTGGTTGGAGTTGTTATGTTCATGAGGTTCCGTAAGGTAGAGGATCACGAGTTCCACAGGTCGAGAGCGATTCGCAAACTGTCCAAGACTTACTCAAGCGAAGACAGGGGGTTGTGGGATAAGGGCGAAGCTGCGATTGAGCGTATGGAGGCCAAAGCTAGTGTCCCGTCAACTGGCCGCAAAGCTCTGAAGGCCCAAGCTCTGAAGTCAGGGACTGTAGGTTCTCTGAACACCGAACGCTCTGAGGAGGACATTGGTGAAGACATAGATTCTCCTCAGCCGCCAACTACGGGCATCAGCACCATGGTAGATGAGGAGACAATAGCTGTGTCGAGGGGCCCGGGGACATTCTCTAGGATTTCAGGGGCAATCAACAGACGTCTCGATGCATCGGCCGAGCGGAGAATGGAGCGCAGAGCCTCTAAAGCCAGCAAGAAAGCCTCATCGGATGACCAATGGGATACCCCAGTGGCATCTTCTCTGGCTCGTTCAGTCATCTCCTGTGGAGCCTGTGGTGCTCTGAACAACTCAGGAACTCCGTACTGCACTTCATGTGGCGAGTTCCTGACTTAAGGGTGGGGTTGAAAACAGTCGGTCAAGAGCCCCACACAGGTGGGGGCCATGGCAGGTAAGAGGGACTACTACGAAGTCCTCGGTGTGACTAGAGGCGCCACGGGTTCGGAAATCAAGCGAGCATTCAGGTCACTCGCTCGTAAGCATCACCCTGACAAGAACCCAGACGACCCCGAATCGGAGAAGAGATTCAAGGAGGTTCAGGAGGCCTATGCGGTGTTGACTAACCCCGAAGAGCGGAGGAAGTACGACACCTTCGGTCACGAACAACCGGGCGGCTCACCGTTCGGTCCAAGCGGGTTCCAGGGAGTCAATATCAGTATAGACGATCTGTTCGGAGGCGGTTTCGAGAGTATCTTCAGCCAGATTTTTAGCGGAGGGAGGAGTACACGTAGGAGTAAGGGCAGGGATCTGCTTTTGAATCAAGAAGTGCCATTTCAAGCCGTAATGGACGGCTACGAGGACGATATCGAGATAGATGTTCTGAAGTCCTGCGAAAAGTGCTATGGGAGTGGTTCCGAGAGTGCTGACGGAGTGAGGGAGTGCCCGACCTGTGACGGCCGAGGAAGAATCCAGAGGATAGAGAAGGCTGGCTTCTTCACCAAACAGGTTGTCACCGACTGCTCTTCATGTGGAGGGGAGGGACGGATAGTGAGCGACCCCTGCTCCTCATGTGAGGGACAGGGTCGAGCCAGACAAGCTAAACAGGTCCAGTTCACGGTGCCCCCGGGTGTCACTACAGGGACTAGACTCAGAATGAGAGGTCACGGTGAGGCAGCTAGGGGCAACAGAGGGGAGAGCGGTGATTTGTACATCCAGATAGAGGTTGAGGAACACCCTTGGTTTGAGAGAGATGGCCCAGATCTCCTGATGGCACTGCCCGTAGGATTTGTCGATTTGGTCCTAGGGACACAGATTGAGATCCCGCATATCGATGGAAGCGACCTTTCAATCAAGGTTCCAGCAGGCTCGAATCCGGGCGAGACTCTGAACATCCCTGGTCGTGGACTTCCGGGGGGCAGAGGACGCCGCGGTAGAGGCTCTGTGACCGTACTACTCAAGTTGGACATGCCGAGAAAAGTACCGCGCTCGCTGAAGAAAACCCTAGAGGGGATGCGTGAGGAGATTGGCACCGATATAGATTCTATACAGGACTTGATAATCTCCGAGGCCAACAATAGGAGAAGGCCCTGATTACTCGGACTCGCCCCAATCCAGTGCCCTGTTGGGGGTAGCAGCGAGTGGCTCGCCCGCGACTAGTCCAGAAAGTTGGAATCCTAAGCTGGTTGGGCTGCCCTCCAGTGCCAAGCTGAGGAACACCCTACTTCCGGCCGACAAGGTGTCGAGGAAGATTTCGTCTTCTTGGAAGAGCCGGCGGGGAGAAATCGACGAGATTCCGACTCTGGCCCCTTCGGGGGCATGAATCCTCATCGCAGCCATCTCCCACGGGACCTCAGATACCCGTATTCCTATCAGCAGGACGGCATCTCCCTCGCTGATTTTCCACACACAAATCTCCACCTGTTCGGTCATGTGCCTCAACAACGGCTCTCCCCAATCTTGTGCCACGGCCCGCCACGGACTGTCTCCGAGTTGTTTCAAGGAATACTCAATCTCTCCCTCATCGATGCTTTCTGCAGACAGGGCCACGGAGAGTCTCTCTCGCAGGCGACGCAATCTGCGTCGCTCGTGCTCCTCTATATCACTGGCCAGAGGAGCCCCGCTGAAGATTGCTGCTCTATTCCACCACAGCACCACCATCAGAGGAGTCAGCAGCATGAAGCCGGCGAACATGTAGAACCCTCTGGCCCTGTCTGACAGGTCGACGAACTCGTCCTCGATTGGTTCGTAGGGTCCATTGTAAGGTAGTGAGAACTCGTATTCCTCCGTACCCTCCCCCTGAATCATGTCCTGCCCCCAATCGATTCTTAGGGCATGTACTCCTGGTTGGACAATCATCATCGAGCCGTCGGTGGAGTTAACCACTTCTCCAGTCTCCTGATCCAGTGTCATCAGCGTGAATATGACGGAGGAGTCACCTATTCTTTGGACGCGGACGTAAGACCCGTTCTCCTCGATTACTGAGAAGGCGAACACATCGGTAGTGTCGAAAGCATCGAGACTGCCCTCGATTGTAGCTGCTCCAAGACTCAGGACTTGCCATCTGGAATCCAGTCCTTCCAGTTCCCATACTGCATCCGGAGCATCCCCGATAAGGGAGCCGTCACCCGGTTCAAGCGATCTCAACATGATGGACCATGCTGCGGTTCTGCCCTGCGTGGTCAATCCGAACTCGACCGATACGGTCTGTTCCGTGGTCTCAAACTCTTCCGCGCAACCACTTCCGACGGCTAGGCTCGAGCCGTCCATCTGATGAAGCACAATCTCAACACTGACGATGTCTGTGAACGAACAGAACGGCTCCAACACCATCTTGGCTCCCGAAGCAATGAGTAGGGAATCTCCTTGTGAATCTGAAGCAGCGAGGTGCCCGTGGTATAGCAGTGAGGAATCGCCGTAGAATGGTAAAGCCTCCCCGTGACTCCAAGGGTTAGTCAATTCACCTCCATCGGGTGCCTCAGAGGCATCGTCGTAACGAATAATCTCAAATTCATAGGGCGAGTAATCTTCCTCCGCCGAGTGAACTAGGCGAACCCACAACTCACCTTGAGTTGGGTATTCGAAGTAGTGCTCCATTTCTGTTCTCTCGATGGTATCTACAAGCGACTTTGACTCATCGCCCCTTTGCCAAATCTCGATACGAATCTCACTTGGTCCTCTCAGGCTGTTGAGTAGTATCACGTCTCCAGGATCGCCTACCACCATAACGGCGTCTTTGTCACTCTGGTTCTCCAGTGCCCCGACGTAGAGCACACCCTCGGAAAGAAGATCAATCGCACCACAGAAGTGCAGCTGGCAGGGCGAAGTCGTGTTAATCAGGGGGTATTCACCTTGGCTCCCAGGAGGGGGAACTATGTTTGGTAGATCGGCGTGTTCCGTCCATTCATCCATTCTACTGAGTATCACTTCTGTACTCAAATCATTGGCCTCGGTTCCCGAATCAACAAGGAGCTGCCAAGAAACGTTACCCTCGACCTGGCCCGACCATTGCACAAGATGAGGGTCCTCATGACTCTCCTCGACACCGTCAGACCAGATGACGAGCTCCATTCCCGGGCACCCGACCTTCAGGCACGAAACACTAATCCATACTGGTCCACTAGTGCTGAATATCTCGTCGTAAATAACTATCTTAGAGTCCTCATCGGCGCTTGCGGAAGCACTGAACGCAGCCAGCGTCAACAACACAGCCAACAGCCCCGCTCTCACGCCTCGCACGTGGGGCCGAACCCGCTGCACCTTAGAATCCTTCAAGCGAACCGCGTCGTGCGAAGGGGTATGGCAGAACGTCCACTGGCTCGCGGTGTGGCTGCAAGACAGCGCTTCGCGAGGCTGATGCCCTTGGGCGATAGGAACCAACCTATCGGATGGACTCCGGGCCTAGTTTTGGGCCCACAGGACCCAGAAATCGAACCATCTCTGGCGCCGTTCTCGTGCACGAGGAGCCAAGGTACCGTACCAGCATCCATTTCGATGTCCACTAGAGGGGAGATGTGCTACCCGTTCGATTCTACTGATACGTGGCAGGCATCAGAGGGTCTTTCACTACCTCCGAGCCTTGCTGAGGCTGATTCGGGGGAGGCCGGTCGCGGCTCCCAACTTCTCCCCGTTTCTTGGCAGTCCTTACACCACGATCAGAGTCTCAACGACCTTGGTTTGGAACCTTCAGTCATTACTCTAGTCGACGCAGTGCAACTAGCCGAGCGACCCGGGATGCTTGTTGAGGCGCTCGATGCACTCAGGGTGCACTTTCCAACATCTCTAATTTGGACTCCTGGTATAGCAGGCCCCGACAACTGCGCCTTACTCTCATGGATGGGGGTTGACCTGTTTGATACTACACGTTCGAGAAGAGCCGCTTCTCTGGGAGTGATTCTCACTGAAGACGGACCGAGGCTTCCTGAGGGCACCCTTGGTGAAGACGCCGATATAGAGACTCAATGCGCTGCATGGTCACGCGCTATCGCAGCCACTCGGTCCGCAATTCGGAATGGCTCTTTACGCGAACTGGTGGAGCGCCAAGTCGCATCGAGCCCACGTTCGGTGGAGCGTCTCCGCAGGCATGACTCCTTGATGAGAGGATATGGAGGAGATCGCTCAGGTCTAGCTAGGGTGGTCGGGCATGAACGCAGGTTGAGGTGCCATACGTATTCGAGCCGAAATGATGCACTAATTCATGACTGGCGCAGCAGAGTAGCTGACCAGCACCTGCCACCAGAGCACCAGAGGCAGGTACTGCTACTGTTGCCATGTTCGGCGGTGAAACCATACCGCACTTCTCAGAGTCACAGAAGATTCCTGAGAGTAATAGGCTCTGATGCGGTGCATCAGGTGATAGTAACTGCTCCTCTTGGACTCGTTCCTCGGGAGTTGGAAGAGATTTGGCCTGCAGCAAATTACGACATTCCAGTGACGGGCGAATGGGATATCGACGAACTAGCAGTAATCCGTGATATGACAACCAGCTTCGTCACTAGAGTCGGATACTCTAGGGTGATTAACCACTCAGGTATTGACATCGAGTTCGACAAAGTGGAGTCGGTAGATACCCGTCAAGGCGATTCTGCAGGTTCGACAGAAGCACTATCGAGATTGCAGGAGGAAGTCGAGCGAGCGAGCTCAGAACTCAGTCTTAAGAGTCCGAGGAGGCCTGATCATAGGATGGCTCAGATGCGCGCGCTCTCGCGATTCCAGCACGGTACTGATGCTTGGTTAAAAGAGTCGAAAGTACAGGGCCGCCCTCCTATCTTCACCTTCATGAAGGACGGCGAGCAGACCGCTCAGTGGAATCCTAGAAGCGGCAGGTTTGCCTTCGCCAAGGCTTCCCTGCCATTGCTCGACGCTTGTGATGCTCTACCGCGGGCTAACCTGAAGCCGGGATTGGAGTGGAGGGGCGATCTGTTCTCAACCAATGTTGAATCCGCAGAGTCCGGGATAAGGGCGGGCGACGAAATCCTTGTGATGCAGGAAGGCCAACTCGTTGGCTCCGCACGCGCTGAAGCCGCAGGCTGGGAGTGGCCAGATGGCCCCGGTAGACTGGCTCGTTCCAAGCATAGGCTGTAATCCTCCTTCCGGGTACCTGCGCAGCGATTAAAGAGGGGGAGCAGGTCGCCCGGACGCCTGAGGTAACACATATGTCACGTATGCACAGCGGAGGTAAGGGCAGCAGCGGCTCCAGCAAGCCCAGTGTCAGCGACGCACCTGCATGGTCAGATACCGATAAGAAGGATGTCGAAGAACTGATTGTGAGCCTAGCAGGAGAAGGCCACTCCACCGCGATGATTGGTACTATCCTACGTGATCAGCATGCTGTGCCCGATGCGCGACTCGTCACCGGCGAGAGAATCTCCCAGACCCTCTCTAGGAACGGTATAATGAACAAGTACCCGGAGGACATGATGAATCTCATGCGCAAGGCTCTGAACCTAATTGATCATTTATCTGGCAACTCAAAAGACCTGCACAACCGCCGGCAACTAGAGCTCTGCGAGTCCAAGATTCGTCGTCTCGCTAGGTACTACAGGGACACTGGTAGGCTCGATAAGGACTGGGTCTACAAGCAGGATCAACTGCGACTAATGGTCGAGTGATTCTTGCGTAGGGGATTTGAACCCCGACACCACAGCACAAGCATGCGCACGCTGCTGGAGGCCGAACCATTGGCTCCTGTATCGGAGATCTTGTCACAGGCAGCCGACCAACTGCGCAGCTCAAATACGACCATACTACTGCTCGCAGCCCCCTCTCTACAGGGAGCTCTGGCCATCGCCCCCCTAGAGGCGGCCTTGGTCGATGCTGGTGTGCCTTACCGCCGTCGATTCAGATTAGAGGCTCCTTCAGAGGGATCATGGGTGCATATCCTCGGGCCAGCAGATGAAAGTGGCCCAAAACTGTCCTCAAACCCTCTCCAATTGTCTCTGGCAGGAACTGTGGTCGACGGCCTCACAGGGCATCAGGGTGATTCTCGCAAGGGCCCCTTAACCGCTGTGGCGCAGTCCCATGCCTTAGCGCAGGCAATTTGTCCCGACGGAGCCCGCATACGCCGACTCAGGCCGTGGGCGATTTCAGGAAACTGGCTTCACTCGGCTCTGGACACAACCTACGACCCTGTCTTTACGGCCCTGCGCGATGCACTGGTACAGGATGGTTCAATCAAGGTGGTTCCTCTACCTGAGGTTCCCGAACCCAACATCTCGGCAAGCACCTGGATCGACCCAGCGGCGCTCGACGCTGTAACCTCTCGCTGGCCCAGTTTGGATATGGAGGGCCGCGCACGCGCTCTCTCACACCTTATGCGACCTGCTCTGTCTCGTTCAACCCCTTCAACAGCTAGACTGGAGGAGATAGGATGGCACTGTGTTTTGGGCCCGGGATGGTCGACTGACCTTGCCGGACAAATCACTACGGCAGCTGGCCTTTGGAAGGAGAATTCTGCAGCAGTCGCCGCAGGGAGAGTAACCGACTCGTTGCTGAGACGAGGGGTCATTCCTCAACTCTGAGCATACTTTTGCAACTGGGGCACTCCACTCTGAGCGGACGGACATCGGATTCGATAGGAACTCTAGTCGAGCACGCCGGACAGTCGATGTGAGGGCCAGTGCTGCGTCTACCGATTTTCTGAATGGTCTCTGTTTTAGGAGATACTAGGGCCACTGGTAACACCAGCAGAATCGAGGAGATAGAGACTCCGAATACGATAGGCATCGGCATCCCTAGGACGTATATCACCAGTGCAAGACATCCGAGAGCTACCACAGTCACCACTGCCGGAACGCTGGACCTGCGCTTGGTTAGCGCCATTGCCATTCCGATTCCTACGGAAAGGAATAGAACTGACATCATCGCACCGTAGAGTACGCTGTACAAGGCGAAGCCAGAGGGTTGAAACTCCACTCTGAAGTCGAGTTCAGGGTCTAGTTCTGGCTCGTCTACAGTCAGCATCTCGAGGACAATCCAGCGCCTGTGTTTGTACTCCATGTCATCAGCTGCTACTGCCCCTAGGTCTTCTAACAAAGTAGACCTCAACTCGGCAGTCAATTCGATTCCTGTCCAGTAGTCGTCAGTAGATGAACGTACGAAGGTCTCCACTAGGACCTGTCTCTCTGCCTCCTCCGAATCATAACTGTACGATGTGTCGATGAAGATGGTTACCGCATCGGCGCTAAAGGCTCTAGTCCCTCCCATATCGATTGTGATCTCAGTCGGTCCGAGCTCTATCGGGTTGACACCGAGGATGGCCTCTATCTCAAGTGATAGCCCGTTTGCCATGAACGAACGTAGATTGGTTGCCGATCCTGTAAGGTGCCCCTGCAGTGCGAGTAATTCGGAATCATCTACTCTGCCGTTATGCTTGTCGGCGGATGGGACCGAGTCCGCGTATGAATTCAGATTGCGCCACCAACTGTTGGAACTAAGACTCTGGTTGCCTAT
>DAUV01000035.1 GCA_002505325.1 Euryarchaeota archaeon UBA623
TGGAACTTCGATACAACTGCATGTTGAGGACAACGGTGAGACTACCTGTCGAGAACTTGCAACGCTGTGTGACGAGGCAGGGCTTGCTCGCAACAGGGCGATTCGGCACTACGCTCCTGCTAACGTCGGCGCCAACTTCACACATGGTCTCGCCGCGACTGTGAGCGTTGGCAAGGGGAGCGTGGAGGCCATCACCGCTACCGCTGCTAGTGCCAACGCCCCTTGGGGGATGGAGACCGACTTCCTCGACGACCCGCGAAGACCCGGAGCGGTACTCGGCCCCAAGACCGTACCCAAGCGTACGCAGCAACTGTGCACCGCTTTACAGGCAGCCGATTGGGATGATGATAAGGTGAGTGAGTTGTTGAATAGCATCCACAATGACTGGCCATCACAGCTTTACTCAGTAGGCAACTGAAGCCTAGGGGAAATCACCATTGCTGCCCCTATCCCAAACAGCAGAAGAGTCAGCACGAAACCTTGGAATTCTCCCAACGGGATATTGTATCCTAGCTCCGAAAGTCCCATTCTCCATAAGGGCCCATTAATCGGCATGAAGAGGAGCATCAGCACGATTCCAAGCTTCTGTCGAGTCTGCATATGCGTTTGACAGAGGTTCGGTAAATGAACTGAACGCAGGAGGTTATGTTGGTGCGCCCGCCGGGATTTGAACCCAGGATATGAGGTTGGAAACCTCAGGTGATAACCAGACTTCACTACAGGCGCGCTGAGTCTCCGTACCGAGGTACCCACTAAACCGATTCGGTGGGAAAATTACCAGAGTGAAGCATTCAAACGCGTCCCTCCTGACGGAGGGACGTGTCACAGGACGACGATGCCACCGCTCCTGGTATAGCAATCAGCAAGGATGCATCTGACACTATCGACGAGAAGCAGGTCGTCGGTCGTAAGATATGGCGAATAGTGCCCTATATCAAGCGCTATTGGAGGCGTGCTGTTGGGGGTTTTGTTGCTAACGCAGCGGCCCGAGCATTCGATTTGATCCCATTCGTGATGATTGGAGCAGCAGCGGATTGGTATCAGAGCAAGACGTACACAAATTCCACACTCAAGTCCCTAGTAAATTCGGAGCATTTACCTTCGTTAGGCCCTATTGATTCCATAGAGCTTGGATTCGGTCTACTAATCCTGATATCATTCGCATTCCTTGCTGTCTTTCAAGGAATCAGTGAGTACCTCTGGCAGTCTACTGCATACAAGGTCCAGCACGATATCCGGATGGAGGCGACGACTAGTCTAATGGCAATGGAGGCATCCTACTTCGAGACTAGGCAGACGGGGAATCTGATGGCTGTTCTATCTGCAGATGTGGCCCAGTTAGAGGACATAGTATCCGACTCATCGACCTCGATAATTCGAATTTTAATTACTTTCACTACGGCGTTCGCCATTATGTACTGGATGTCTCCTACTTTGGCCCTCATCCTCTTCATCCCCCTGATCCTAGTGATTCCCATGGTAATTTGGTTCAGTACGCGTGTGCAACGGCGCTATCGGAAACAGCGTGAGAGCACAGGAGGAATAGTCGCAATCCTCGAAAACGTGCTGGCAGGCATCGTCACCGTTCAGGCCTACAATGCAGGTGATTTCGAGCGTTCTCGCGTTGAGGGAGAGAGTGCTGACTACCGTGATCAGGCCATCCACGCCGCCAACCTGCGCAACCGATTCATTCCGGGAATCTACGTTGTTGCAGGCCTGTCATTCGGCCTATTGGTCTCTGCAGGAGGTTGGCTTATGGAGTCCGGAGAGATCTCTGTTGGTCAATTTGTCACGTTCCTTTTGATCAGCACTAGGATGACGATGCCTATGTTCATTTTGGGGATGCTTCTGAATCAGCTCCAGAGAGGAGAGGCAGCCTCCAAGCGAGTGTTCGCATTGATAGACCTCGAGCCTTCGATATTCGACAGACCAGATGCTATCCCTCTAGATGGCCCGATTCGCTCAATTTCGTTCGACGACGTCACCTTCGCCTATCCCTCATCGGAGGCCAACGTGCTCAATGGCATCTCATTCTCTGCATCATCGGGAGAGTTCCTCGGAGTGATGGGACACACCGGTGCTGGAAAAAGTACAATTCTAAAGTTAGTTGAAAGATTTTACGAACCTCAACACGGCACGGTGAAGATCAACGACATAGATATCAACGACTACGCCATTGAGTCAATTCGAGACAGAATCGGCTTCGTATCCCAAGACCCTTTCATGTTCTATGGAGATGTGAAATCCAACGTCTCCTATGCCCGCGAGGCCTCGGACGAGGAAATAAGGAAGGCGCTCGAGACCGCAGGTGCATGGGACTTCGTCTCTCGACTCTCTGACGGCATCGACACGTTGGTAGGCGACCGCGGTGTTATGTTGTCCGGAGGGCAGAGGGCCCGTATCGCACTAGCTCGAGCCTTACTCAAGAGCCCAGACTTACTCATTCTTGACGAGGCCTCAGCAGCTCTCGACGCCGAGACTGAGAAGCGCATACAGATGTCACTTTTTGATGGCTCAAACGGAGATTCGAATAGGATCACCATCGCTGTCGCCCACCGACTTGCGACCATACGCAAGGCCGATGAGATAGTGGCTATGGTGGATGGTGTGATTGTTGAACGCGGTACTCACCGAGAACTCTTGGACAATGACAACGTGTACGCATCGCAGTGGCTGATTCAGACTGGCGAACTAGGTGTGACAGAGGCCTAGCCTCTAGTCCGGTCATCTATCTGGAGGCCTGAGTT
>DAUV01000064.1 GCA_002505325.1 Euryarchaeota archaeon UBA623
GGTGGCAACGACGAGTTCGATGCCGAGACCTTGCAGGGTATGATAGAGGACGGACTCCAGGACTTCATGAACAACACCACGGTGGAGATCACGACCAATTACTACACCAACGAGACCTCGACCACTACAAACAACATTAACGGAAGTGGAGGTGTTTCTGACTCTTCTAAGCATGTTCTCGCTGGAATTGAAACTGGTGAGTCGACATTAGGAATTGGTACTGATTCCGATAATACACTTTCTCTGTTAGTCCGTGCGGACGCCTTTGGGGGATGGAATGGTGTTGGCGAGTTGGGCGGCGCCAACATTTGCGTCGGAATCGGAACATGGACTGAGGGGCAGTTGGTCGATTACTTCTCAGCACATGACATGTCATTCACCTCAGTTCCGGTGGCAGATAATGCAGAGGCTACTGCCAAGTTCATCGACGGTTCTTGCGACGCTATGCCAGGGCAAACTTTTGCTTTGCAGGGACTCAAAGAAGCTCTGGATAACAATGGTTCGATGAATGGAGTGGATATTTGGATAGGTGGCCCTGTTGGAGTCGTGAGTTCTGAGTACTACGACTATTCTTGGTTGTCGGGCTATAATTACCTCAATCTGACTATATCTCAATCTAGTGGGGAAGCATCGTACCTGAGTTATGCGTATGCCGAAATTACACTCACAGGAACTTGTATTGGCAACTGTACTGGACAGAATGATACAATCACACAAACGATTACTTTCGACCTTGATGGAGGAGGGCCTATGTCAATAATTTTCGAAACTGGGCCACCCATTGAAACCGTATCTTCATGTGAATATGAATTCGAAGAAGAAGATTGGGGAGGTTATTTTGGACCCTATGGATTGGAGTGCGATTTGACTCTTTCAATGAGGGCAGAAATCGACTTGACTTCGAGTTGGCATCCATTCAATATAGGGAATTTTTCTGACTATGAATTCTCGTGGGGAGATTGGACTTACTACTTACTTTGGACGACCTCTACAGTCACCATGCACGAGTAATCGCATACACCGGATATTACAATCCACGCGGAAGTGTCATACGCTTCTTCCCCACCTTTGGGCCATGAGCAAAGTAGCCGCAATACAAGCCGCATTCGTATCTGGAGATGCCGAGGCCCTAGAAGACCTGATTCATGACGACTATCAGTTCATTCCACATGTTGGTGGAATGGTGATGGGCAAGAGTGATTTCATCGCTATTGTAACCAGTGGTGGAGTGACTGTGGAGAATCATCGTATCCTGTTTGAGAATGACGAGATCGGTATCGAGCACGTAATCGCGCACTTCGCCAACGACTCGACTTCAGAAGCTGTGTTGACCTTCAATCGCTTCAAGGACGGCAAACTAATCCTGAGTGAGACGGGTGCTACTCCGCTAAGTGATGATTACCAATTGATTGGTTCTTAGCAAATATGTGGTGCCTCATGACGGATTTGAACCGACGACCTCCAGCTTATGAGACTGGCGTGCTACCAACTACACCAATGAGGCTGTGGCTTTGCGAGCCGGGAATCCTTTTTTGAGCATTCTCACCTAATTTTGGCCAGAATCTGCATGGCTGCTCACACGCAGGGTTGATTTGCGCCCTGCTCCCGCCGGTGATTGGATTCCATGGTCGATGTCGACAGTGCGATGCGCGCGAGCGCCTACGGAGGGGGCAAGCGGCGCAAGAAGAGCAATGAGGACAAGGAGAAGGAAAAGCAGAGCCGTGTGCTCGAGCCTTTCGACCCAGCTGCGGCCGCCAAGAAGGAGACGGCTGAGGCCTACTCAATGTGGATTGTCATCATCTACGGATTGTCTGTTTGTATGTTCATGCGCTACGTCTTCATGCCGACTCTGACCGAGCCTACTAGGGCTCTATGGCTGCTCCCGATGTTGCTGATTGTTTCCATCCCGTCACTGCACAAAATAATGGTCCCGACTGAGTACTACGAGATTTTCACTATGGGCAACTGGTTCCGTGCTAGCTTTCTCTACTTCTTCTCGTTCATCGCCCTCTCCTTCATTCTGGTCAACCCGCCCTTAGGCGACATTGCCGCCCCTGCTATTGCAGGCGGAATCGACATCGAGACCAATGATGCCGTCGTCGATGCCAGATGGAGCAAGGGTACCTACTATCTCGAAACCAACCAAGATACCATCGACATCGTCCTTGGGATGGCGGTGCGCGACAACGTGAATGCCGAGACCGCAATAATGAGTGCTAGTGTGTGGTATCGCGGCGAGATGATTGCTAATCTTTCGGATGGCGTTGTTAGTGAACTGGATGAGGCTCAGACGCGGTTCGACGAAGTGGGAGATAACTGGACTCGTGGGCACCAGAAGAATACACTGACTGGTGACGTGCTGGGACCTAAAGTCGCTTCAAGAGCTGAGGACATAGGGCTAGCATGGGACATCTCAGGCATGGAATTGGGTGACTACGAGATTCGAATCAATCTCAGTGAGGTGGGTGACCCGTGGGAGTTGAACACATGGGATGCAGTCTACACCATCAACATCGTTCGAGTCGTCTAGGACCCAATGAGCGAGCAAATCCTCGCTGTCATCGCATCCAACTGAAGAGCTTCCCCGCCACCTTCGACCATCCGGAAGTCGCACTCGGCCATCGCCTCGGTAACCGCTAACTTCTGAGCCTCGTCAAGGAACGTAGTCGAGCCGAGTTCGCGGTGCATTTGGTTGACGAGGTCGGTTCCGGCTAAACCGAATCTGTCGAGCAGTTCCTTGAGTCTACGTCGGGCCGGTTGGAATCCGTCTTCCTTGCATGCGAGGATGTAGCCGTGCAACTCCTCAGGAGGGGCAGTCGCTGTGGTCTCGTAAACAAGGTCACGAGTAACGTTGGAGTCGAGTGATGCGGCAACCTGTAGTGAGGTGATGGCCTTGCGCAAGTCCCCTAGGCTGACGTGGGCTATTGCGACGGCAGCCTCGGCGTCGAGATTGATGCCTTCTAACTCGGCAACCGAGGTAATCATCTCGAGGACTTGATCCTCGGCCAGTGGGCGGAAACGAAACACCGCACAACGTGACTGGATGGGCTCGATAATCTTCGATGAGTAGTTGCATGACAGGATGAATCTACAGGTCTGCGCGTTTTGCTCCATGATTCGGCGTAGCGCACCCTGAGCGTCAGGCGTGAGAGCATCGGCCTCATCGAGGAAGATGACCTTGAATGAGGTACCAGGTGAAGGCGCTGTCTTGGCGAACTGCTTGACCTTAGTACGAATCGACTCGAGTTTGCGCTCGTCACTGGCGTTCATCTCTAGGAGGTTCATCCTGTAGTTCTCACCGAACACATCGCGGGTCAGCGCTATGGCCGCCGTCGTCTTTCCAGTGCCCGGTGGGCCTGAAAGTAAGAGGTGAGGAAAGCTGCGCATCTCGGCGTATGCCTTGAGTCGATCAACCACTGCACGTTGGCCCTTGATATCGCCCACGGTCTGTGGACGATGGCGTTCTACCCACAACTCACTCATGACAGTCCTTCCTCATCCTAATGCGGGCGTCCATGAATGTTGTGCGAGGCGCGCCGCGCCTCTGCTCAATACCTCTCTTCGTCGTTCGGGAAGTCCATGCTGCGGACATCCTCTACATACTGACTTACTGCTGCCTCAGTGGCACTACCTAGATCGGCGTACCTTCTGAGGAACCTTGGCGAGAAGTCCTTGGTGATACCTAACATGTCGTGCAGCACCAGAACCTGTCCGTCGCAGTCTGGACCGGCTCCGATACCGATGGTGGGAATAGTCAATGACTCACTAATCTGCTTGGCCAACTCGGATGGTATCTTCTCAAAGACCACCGAGAAGCAGCCTGCCTCCTCGAGCGCCTTGGCGTCCTCGAT